>NZ_JBEOOY010000008.1:0-131545 GCF_040309585.1 Psychrobacter sp. GW64-MNA-CIBAN-0177 | reverse complement strand
TGGGCCGACCGCGACTCGAACGCGGGACCAATTGATTAAAAGTCAACTGCTCTACCAACTGAGCTATCGGCCCTGAGAAGCGTTAAAAAATTGCATGACAATTTTAGCTTCGCAAGATAAATTTCCTTAAAGGGAAATTTATTAAAACTAGACATCAAAAACAATGTCTTTAAACTTATAACGCTACTACCGAATAGGGTAGCATACATGATAAGAATCATACTAAAGATGGTGGGCCGACCGCGACTCGAACGCGGGACCAATTGATTAAAAGTCAACTGCTCTACCAACTGAGCTATCGGCCCTGAGCGAGGATAACACGAAACACTGCTTCGTCTGAGCGCAAGAGAATTTACATTTTCGTAAGTTCTAAAAACTCAGTATCCAAACTAGGTTTGCATTTACTGCAAGATAAATTCCCTTAAAGGGATATTTATTAAAACTAGACATTAAAAATATCTATAAGCTTAACTTCTTTATCTATTCTTGAATCAATATCAAAAGAGACAATAAGCTCGTTTACTCGTTTAGATTATTTGTATCTCTAAACGTGAGAGCACATTATATATATTATTAAGACAATTACAACCCCGTAGAACAAAAAAAGTGTAATTGAGGCAAAACAATGGGTATTTTTATTATATTCACGAGTAAATGCAATTTTAGAAGGGCAATTTTAGAAGGTCAGTTAGCTAAGATAACTGACTGAATAAATACAGTTAGTCCCAAATAAGATGAGTACAAGTATTATAGCGTGCTACTGGTATAAATTTTCTTTGCTTGCTGTGCCTGCGCAGTTTCGATGCTATGAAAAATCCATCCCAGTAGCACTGTGTTTATTCTATAGTGGAACGACTATAAGGTAGCGTCTGATTTAATCGTTCGTTCACTATTTAGCAATTATCTATCCGTTTAATCTCTAGACAGCGCTTCTACAGGATCCAGTCTGGCCGCATTGCGTGCAGGCAAGAAACCGAAGATAACACCAATCAGCGTCGAGCACAAAAAGGCGGCAATGATAGAGGTGGATGAATAAATGACTTTAAAGCTATCGCCACCAACGCGGTTAATGACCTCACCAATCGCAAATGCCAGCCCAATACCAAGTAGTCCGCCTAGAATACAGACCAGTACGGCCTCGATTAAAAACTGCTGCATAATGTCGTTTTGACGAGCACCGACCGCCATACGTACCCCAATCTCATTGGTGCGTTCAGTGACCGACACCAGCATGATATTCATCACCCCGATACCACCAACAACTAGTGAAATAATAGCGATTGATGAAATCAGTAAGGTCATGGCAGTGGTGGTCGATTCGATGGTTTGGCGAATCGAGTCTGAGTTGCGTATGCGAAAGTCATCGGTACCATGGCGACTTTCCATCAGTTCGGAAATGGCTGATTCTGCAGCGGCCGATGAGATATTATCATCAATGAGGGCGACAAAATTTTCAATATAGGCACTACCGATAAGTCGCGACATCATCGTGGTATAGGGCATATATAGCGTAGGCGTATCGACAGAACCTCTGCCGAAGCCGCTAGAGTTGGGGGCTAAGACGCCAATGACTCGCCCTGGTACGCTACCTATCAGCATGACTTCACCGATGGGGTTGGGGTTGTCCGGAAAAAAGGTATTTTTGGCGTTGTTGTCGATGATAATGTCTTGAGTACGGCGTAAGATGCTGTCCTCATCAAAACCTTGACCCTGAACCAGTGTTTCGCCACTGACATCAAGATAGTCTTTACCCACACCACTAACGCTAGCCGCCTCCTGGACGCTGCGATAACGCACATTAATATTGGTATCGAGCTGCGGGCTCACACTAACGACATAGGGCTGATCAGCGACCGCTTGGGCGTCTTCTGGCGTTAAATTGTCATCATTGTATTGCCGTCTGGGATCGCCATAAGGATAGCCGTCAGAGACGGTAATAGTATTGGTGCCAAGAGAGCTAATATTGGAGAGGATCTGCGCCTGTGAGCCTTTACCGAGACCGACGACTGATACGACTGAGGCGATACCAATAATAATGCCTAGCATCGTCAGTAAGGTGCGCATTTTATGAGCACGCATGGCCAGTAATGACATCTTAAACGCTTCAAATATACGGTCGATAAAGCTGCTAAAGGTACTCTTTCGATGTTTGTCTAAAATAGGCTCAGGTTTTACCTCTGTTCGCTGGTAGCGCTCATTTTCATAGTCAGCAATCACATAACCGTCTTTGAGCTCAATTACCCGCTCGGCTTGTGCCGCAAGGTTGGGATCATGCGTGACCATGATAATAGTATGGCCTTGGGCATTTAACTCATACAATATCTGCATCACATCGTCGCCAGACTTACTATCGAGTGCCCCAGTTGGCTCATCCGCTAAAATAATGTCGCCGCCATTCATCAGTGCCCGAGCGATAGAAACACGCTGCTGTTGTCCGCCTGACAGCTGATTAGGACGATTATTGACTTTATCTGCCAATCCCAAGTCTGCTAGCAGTTTCTCGGCTCGCTCGTTACGGGCTTGCCCATCCATCCCTGCATATACTGCAGGCACCGAGACGTTATCGCGCGCGCTGATATCGCCGAGTAAATGATAACGTTGAAAAATAAAGCCAAAGTGCTCGCGGCGCAGTTTGGCCAACTCATCGGCTTCTAGGCGGTCAACGGGTTTGCCAAATATTTTGTATTCGCCAGCACTGGCTTGATCCAAGCAGCCTAAGATGTTCATCAGGGTCGACTTACCCGAACCCGATTGACCAATGATGGCCACCATCTCACCTTGATTGATAGTCAGATCGATATCATGAAGCACACGAATGGTTTGTTCACCCGCTTTAAACTCTTTTATCAGCCCTTTGACCTGCATCAATGGGACGTCTGCTGCGATATTAGGGTTGGGGTTGCCACTATTCATCTAGAATGCTACCTATATCAATACTGCTAATATGAATCAATTTCAAAAACTTATCTGCTGGGCGATGTTTGCTGAGCGATGTATCTGTGCAGATGGTACGCCAATTTTAGTGCTAGGCATTAAAACGGACGTCCGCCTCGGGCATTTGCTTTTGCGGGACCTTCTTCGCTTAAGATGACTTCATCGCCTTTATTAAGACCACTCAAAATCTGAACATTCACGCGGTTGTTAATACCAGTCTTCACTATTTGCTCGACGACTTGACCATCCGCTTTTAGCACGCGAACCTTGGATGTTTTTACGTTCGGATCCTCATTTCTGCTTTTGGTATTTTTAGTATCGCCAGCAGGTTGCAGGGCCGCAGAGGGGATAAGTAGCGTATTTTTTGCTTGATCAATAACGATATAAACCTGCGCGGTCATGTCGATACGGAAACGGCGATCGGTATTGGGCACTTCAATATAACCGACATAATAAATAGCCGCGTCCGTTGAGCTGGTGTCACTGATACTCTCAGGGGCGGGTTCAATCGCCTTGAGGACAGAGTCAAATTTTTGATCAGGATTACCAATGATATTAAAGTAGACGGGCAAACCCGCTTGGACATTAATAACGTCCGCTTCAGAGATTTGCGCGTTAATACGCACGGTGGATAAATCCGCTAAGGTAACGATGGTTGGCGCAGTCTGATTGGCGTTGACCGTCGTCCCTTGCTCAGTGGTCACCGATACCACTGTTCCTGACATCGGCGCACGGATGGTGGTATAGCTTAAATCTTCCTGCGCAGTGCTAACGTTGGTTTGAGATTTACGTAATGCTGCCTGTTGGCTGTTGATATTGGCCTCAGTTGTTGCAATCGCTGCTTTTGCGGTATCGATAGCAGCGCGGGCATTGGCGACTGATGCTTGTGCGGTGGCAACTTTGGTCGCTTGCGTATCGTAATCTTGCTGTGATATGGCATCGATAGCCAGTAAACCTTGCAAGCGTGAGAAATCTGCTTGTGCTTGCTTTAATTCAGCTTGACGGCTGGCAAGATCCGCTTGCGCACTTTTTAGACTCGCTTGACGGCTTAGCGACTCGGCACGCGCGCTTTGTAACGCCGCTTCACTTTGCTCGAGGCTCGCTTGCTCATTACTTAAATTATTCTTTTGCGTCACCTGATAAATCTGCGCAATTAAATCGCCTTTTTTGACTTCATCACCGACGTCGACAAACAGCCGCGTTACTTCACCAGATACCTGCGCCCCAACATCGACGGTATTTAATGCCTTTACTTTACCCGATGCCATGACGTTATTTTCGATATCGCCAATCTCAGCGGTCGCCGTTAGATAGTTGGGTGTGGTGTCTTTTGGTTTAAAGGTTTTGTAGGCTAAAGCCCCTAAAGCTACGATGATAAGGGCAATGACGCCCCATTTAATAGCAGACTTTTTGCTCATTTTGCGCATGACAACAATCCAATCACAGTTAAATCAAGTGTAGCTATAGTAGAGGCTTGGCGACCAAAAGGGAATGGCAATTAGTTTGCGAAACGTTAAGGTAGTTTTTGAACATGGTGGGAATAGAGAAAAAATAGGAGGGGAATTGCAAAAGTAGATATATCTGAAAACTATAGAGGGCAGCAGAAGGCATCGGAGAGCATAGAAAGTTTGTTAGAAGTCATTACTGACGCTATTTTTGACAGGGAATGGCTGCATCACATCAATAACAATAGTGACTGAAATTTATTGCGCAGCAAACAAGCGCTTACCTGTTAATTCAAGTGCAGCCTGCAATAACAACTCCCACGCCGGCTGTCGAATGAGACCTTTAATCGCTTGGTCACAACGATATAGCAGGGCAGGCCATTCAGCCGTTTGCGCTGTCGTTTGGCGGCGGCACGCTTGTTGATAGAGAGCTTGTTTGCTACGCCAAATACCCAGTGCTTGCGGGTCTTGGCCATCCATTAATTGTATAATTTGGCGCATATCTTTACTGATTGCCCACAGTACCAAGGTCGTCGGCTCATCAGTGGCTTGCAGCTGAAAAATGATTTTTGCCACTTGTGCGCTATTGCCTGCCAGCATTGCATCAGATAAATCAAAGACGCTGAATTGAGCGTCGCTGACCAAGGCGGCCTGAAGATCTTTGATGTCTAATGCTACGTTTGGCGCGGTCGTTGTAGACTGATTATTGCCTTCGTGAGTTGCGTCATGACTACTAGCATCCAACTGCGGTGCAAATAGATAAGACAGCCGCCACAAGGTTTGATAAGCACTTAGCAGGTGATGCTCGGTGTGCGACATGAGCAGTTGCCACGCTTCTTGCGACAGCTTGAGTCCAAATTGCTGGGCTTGAATCTGCAACAGCTGCTGACGTTGCTGTTCGTTGTATAAATTGCAGTCAATGATGTGACCGTATTGCGCAAATGGCGCAAACCACTTGCTGCTTTGCGCGCGTTTGTCTTGCTTGGGCGTTAACCATAATAAGCTATGACTGTGCGCCCCTGTTTGTGCCTCGACAGCAAAGCGCTCAAGCTCAGCGATAACGGCTTTATCAGGTTTATGATTACCGGTTACGATCAAGGCGCTGGCATCATCAAATAAAGACTGGCTACCAAGCTCTGAGAGTACTTCTTGCCAGCTCTTAATCGACACCAGCTCTATACGTTTAATCGCGTAATTCTGCGCACGCCAATGCGGACGCAAGGCATCGATCAGCCACTGACTCAATAACGGCTCATCTCCATGTGCCAGCCACAAACCAGCTACGGCCACGGATGACTGTAGTAGTTTGGGATAGGCTTGTATAAAAGACTCTTGCATAGACTAATGAGGACACAGGTTTATGAGAATGGATGGACAGAATACCTTACGCTAACCATTAAGGGGTTGGTGTGCTTGGAACGATAACAGCCGTAGACGCTGAGCCTGTTTGTGCCGTTTTATTGGCATTGGCAGGGGTGACTCTAGGCAATGCAATGGCAACATATTGATCAGTGATACGGCGTGCCAAACTGTCATAGAGCCAGTCACGAATTTGATCGCCTTGTTGGTCATCGGTACTGACCGATGCTTCATTATACTGGTAACTGCGCTCGACTTGGATAGGGTTGGTTAGTGTCACCACTTTGCCATTTTGTAGGGTTTGGTAGCTGACATCTGCTGACAATACTAAGCGGATTTCTGTTAAAACACCGACCAATTCATAACGCTTAAAGCGCATATTTTTGACGCTAATCGCAGCAATGGGTTCCGCCGTCGCGTTTTTATTGTTATTGGTAATATCGACCAAGGTCATATTATCGATAACATCGACGCCCAAGGCTTCTAGGCGTCGTGACAACGGTAACTTTAGTGGAAAGGAGGTGCGATTGTCTTCGATGATGATGGCTGTTTTGGCCACATCAAATAGCATCGGTGTGCCATAACCTCTTAGCTGAAAGCCGCAGCCACTAAGAGCCGCTGTGGCTCCCAGTACAGAAAGCAGTGGCAAGCTTGCGAGTAATGCTGTCGCTAGCTTCTGTGCATTAGACTTTTTTGCCATATTGCATTGTCCACTTGGCTTGCTTAATTTCGTTTGAGATGACTGCACAGCTCGCTGCTTACAAGACATAATCGCTATCCTTATGTTGATAAAAAGGCTTAAAACACTACGTTTAAAAAAGTTTAGCCTGCCACCACGATATTGACCAGTTTATTCGGCACGACGATTTCTTTTTTGATGTCACCCGTTAGGAATTTCGCCACGCTTTCTATCGCACGCGCTTGCGCCTTTAGCTGTTCAGGGTCGCTGTTCGGCGCGACATCCATCTTACCGCGCATTTTGCCGTTGACCTGTACCACCATCGTGATCATGTCTTGTACTAAGGCACTTTCATCGACGGCTGGGTAGCTCAGGGTAAGGGTATCCAGCCCTAACTGCTCAAGTAAGTGCTCGCCCGCGTGTGGCGCGTAGACTGATAGCATAATAAGCAGATCAATCAACGCTTCATGCTGCACTTGTAGGTCTTGCTCACTATTTGCTTTAAAGCCAGTCAGCTCGTTGGCCAGCTCCATCAAACTTGATACGGGCGTGTTTAGCGCCAGACGATCACCCAAGTCACTATCGATCTTGGCAATGGTCTCATGAGTTTTACGGCGTAAATTTTTCGCTTCTTTGCTTAAGCCATCAGTTTTCAAGGCGACATTATTGAGTGTCTCAAGGCTTAGGTTTGCTTCAGTGAGCGCTTGCATATGCTCAGTAGCAATACGCCATACTTTTTTAACAAAATTATAAGGGCCTTTTAGCGCGTCATCTGACCATTCTAGCGTCTGATCGGCAGGCGCGGTAAATAGGGTATAGAGACGAACGGTATCAGCGCCGTATTTATCAATAGTGATCTGTGGATCAACACCGTTGTTTTTGGACTTAGACATTTTTTCGATTTTGCCAATGGTTACTGGCTGTCCATCAGCTTTTAAAATCGCTTTAATCGGTTGACCACGCTCGTTGTAGTCGATATCGATGTCTTCTGCGAAGTAATACGTCGTGCTGCCATCGGCATTAAGACGGTAAAAAGTACCGGCAAGCACCATACCTTGGGTCATAAGATTGGCAAATGGTTCATCGCCTGACACCAGTGACTCATCGCGCATAAGCTTATGGAAGAAGCGTGCATAAAGCAGATGCATGACGGCGTGCTCTACACCGCCAACATATTGATCGACAGGTAGCCATTTATTGGCGGCAGACTTGTTGACCATGTTCTGTGCATCATTCGGACTGGCAAAACGCGCATAGTACCAGCTTGACTCTACAAAGGTATCAAAGGTGTCAGTCTCACGTTCAGCAGGGTTGCCACATTTCGGGCAAGTGGTATTCACAAACTCTGGAATGTTTTTGAGTGGATTACCGCGACCATCAGGAACGACGTCAGTCGGCAAGACAACGGGCAAATCTTGCTCTTCAACAGGTACGGTACCGCAATGCTCACAGTTGACCATTGGAATAGGGCAGCCCCAATAACGCTGGCGAGAAACACCCCAATCACGGAGACGGTATTGGATTTTTTTCTTGGCCAGTTCTTGTGGCTCAAGTTTGGCTAACATAGCCTCAAACGCTTGCTCAAAGTCTAAGCCATCAAATTCACCTGAATTGACCAAAATATTGCGCTCAGTATAGGCAAGATTAATCTCAGCATCGTTCGCCTTTGCGTCTGCTTCTAACTCATCAAAATACCCAGCAGGGATATCGATAACTTGTTTAATTGGTAGCTTGTACTTAACGGCAAATTCATAATCGCGCTCGTCATGTGCCGGTACTGCCATAACTGCGCCAGAGCCGTAGCTCATGAGCACATAGTTGGCGACCCATACGGGTACTTCTTCGCCGGTCAGTGGATGCGTCACGGTAAGACCGGTATCCATACCGATTTTTTCAGCTTTGGCTAGATCGGCTTCTGCCACTGAGCCTTTTTTACACAGCGCATTAAACTGGGCAATCGCCTCATCATGCTCAGCGGCGTACTGTGCCAATGGGTGCTCAGCAGCAACCGCCACATAAGTGACGCCCATCAAGGTGTCAGGACGCGTCGTGAATACATCTAGGGTATTGGTTTCGCCAGCAAGCTCATAAGGGAAATGCACTTCCATACCTGCGCTACGACCAATCCAATTGCGCTGCATAGTCAATACTTCTGATGGCCAGTGACCTTCTAATTGATCCAAATCGTCAAGCAATTCGTCAGCATAATCAGTGATATTAAAGTAATACATCGGAATGTCGCGCTTTTCGACCGCCGCGCCACTACGCCAACCTTTACCGTCAATGACTTGCTCATTGGCTAAAACCGTATTATCAATCGGATCCCAATTGACCGTCGCCAGCTTCTTATAGACCAAGCCTTTTTTGTATAACTGTAAAAACAACCACTGCTCCCACTGATAATACTCAGGGCTACAAGTGGCAAATTCACGTGACCAATCGATAGACAAACCTAGCAATTTTAGCTGCGCGCGCATGCTGTCGATATTGGCAAACGTCCATTTAGCAGGTGGCGTCTGATTGGCAATCGCAGCGTTTTCAGCGGGCAGGCCAAAGCCGTCCCAGCCCATTGGCTGCATGACTTCATAGCCCTTAAGGCGATAGTAACGGCTCAGCACATCTGAGATAGTATAGTTGCGCACGTGACCCATGTGCAGCTTGCCGCTTGGGTAAGGGAACATCGACAGCATATAACGACTTGGCTTGTCGCTTGGCTCATTGCTGACTTCAAAGCGCTTATCCGTTGCCCATTTGGCTTGTTGTGCGGCTTCAATAGCTTGTGGGTTATAATAATTATTTTCTGATTGATCAGATGTCACAGTATTGCTCATAGTCGGCTCTAGATTGAATATTTTGATAAGAAATTAGATACGCTAGAATAGCGCAAATCGGCAAAAAATGCGATGGGGCAACGTAATAATAGAGCAGTATTAAGAAGTATATAACAACTTATGAATCCACAGTAAGGCTCGGCATGCAAAAACTAAAGAAAGGTCAGGTACTAAAGTATCCTATTGATTTGTATTTATCGAACAAACACATGCTGTCGATTTTGGCTTTAGGTTTGTTAATTTTTCCGCTGTATTATTATGGGCTACCCATCGCAAAAGATGAAGGTTGGTTTTTCATTATAGTGATGTGGTTATCAATAATTTTGATAGCTGTTGCGGTATTCACGGTATTATTTGCCTTTATTACTGGTAAGCCCGTTTTTCAAATTACAGATAAAGGGATAACGATTTTACAAGTCTTGCGCCGACCACAACAGAGATATTTGTTGTGGCAGGATGTTGAGTGTATAGGTATCGATTGTCGAGTCATCAAGCGCCACGAAATTTGGCTATTAATGATTCAACCTAAACAAGGCAAAATTATACAATACCCCATAAGGTCTATGAGATATAAAGATGCCATCTTGAATGAAGTGGAAGTGGTGCATTTAGTGCAACTTGCCTCTGAAGGCCGTTCCGCTATACATTATGGGCCTATAGGAATGGAAAGAATTAAACTGATCACTCCAAGAGTGCAGTGGTTATTGTTAGCCTTGATTTTTCTTTGTATAGTTTTCTATCTATTTTTTATGATTAAATAAAAGTACGCGCTAAATATAACCCCTTAAGGATTAATTATGACCATCACTATTTACGGTATTAAATCTTGTAGCACGATGAAAAAGGCTTTTACTAAGCTCGATGAGCTAGGCATCAGCTATGATTTTCATGATTATAAAAAACAAGGTATCGATAAAGAAACGCTTCAGCGTTGGGTCAACGAGCTTGGCATTGATAAAGTATTAAACAAGCGCGGCACCACATGGCGTAAGCTCACCGATGAGCAAAAGCAAGCCGCTGATACTAATGTAACTAATGCCATTGATTTACTTGTCGAAAATACCAGCATGATTAAACGTCCCATCGTCGAAGGTCAGCTTAAGAATAAGGATCAGGCGGTCTTATTGTGCGGTTTTGATGAAGAAGCATTCGATATGAACTTTTCGTAAAGGAAATTTTGGTCAAGTGCAAAAAATCCCGAACTTAGCAATGACTAGGTTCGGGATTTTTCATATTTGAATTTGAGAGCTTATCGCTAGCTCATGGCAGCATCGATTTCACGACTAATCAGCGTACCAACACCTTCGTTAGTAAAAATCTCTAACAGCGTGGCATGCGGGACACGACCATCGACGATAACCGCGCTTTTTACGCCGCTACGTACTGCGTCAAGCGCGCATTGAATCTTAGGAATCATACCACCTGAGATAATGCCATCTTCAATAAGACCATCGACTTTCTTTGGCGTAAGTCCAGTCACGACTTCACCGTCGCGTCCCAATACCCCTTTGATATTGGTTAGGAGCATGAGCTTTTCAGCTTGCAAAAATTCAGCGACTTTTCCCGCGACCAAATCAGCGTTGATATTGTAGGTATTGCCTTCGCTATCAACACCAAGCGGCGCGATAACAGGGATAAAGTTGGAGGAGATAAGCATATTAATCACGTCTTTATTGACGCTGACCACATCACCAACAAAACCTAAATCAACGGGCACCGCAACACCATCTGCACCAATTTTTTCCATCATTAGCTTTTTGGCTAAGATTAAGTTGGCGTCTTTACCGGTAAGTCCAATAGCGCTACCACCATGTTTATTAATTAAGCTGACGATAGATTTATTGACGCCGCCGCCTAGTACCATCTCGACGATATCCATGGTGCTCTTGTCAGTCACGCGCATACCGTCGATACGATCCGACTGGCGCCCTAGTTCTTTTAGCAGATTATCTACTTGCGGACCACCGCCGTGTACGACGACAGGGTGCATACCAACCGTTTTTAGCAAGACAATATCGCGGGCAAATGAGCTTTCTAGCGCGGGGTCTGTCATAGCGTTGCCGCCGTATTTGACCACGATGAGCTTATCAACAAAGCGTTGAATATAGGGCAGCGCTGTGGTTAGTACTTCAGCGGTGATTTTGGCTTCATCCAGATTAAGCGTCATGACTAACTCCTAAAAGATATGGGTTTAAAAGGCTGGTTATTCAGAAATAAGGTCTGCAATCTGCGCTGCCAAATTTTTATCAAAGGGACGGCAGAGCGCGACGAAGCGTGCTTGTATGTCTTTTAAATCCGCTAAGCTGTCGCCAGCAAAGCGCACGGTCAAATGATGACTGGTGTTTGATTGGCGCAATACGCCAAAACCATGAGCGAAATCTAAGCGTACGCCATCAATACAGGTCAGCCGAGTGCCACTCGGTAACAATTGCTTGGCTTGGGCTAAGGTCGTATGCTCGACACTCGACACACAAGAGCATGATGATGAGCCATGAGCCGCAGCCAAGGTATTGTCGACGTCATCAAAAGGCGGCGTAACCAAACGTTGTAGATAATAACAAAATTCTGCTAACTGTTGCACGATTGGGCATTGTAGAGACGCGCTATTGGGTAAAGGTAAATAATGATCCGCTGTACTGACCAACGTCGGTAATTGACGGGTGATATCAGTCAACCGAGGAGGGCGGGAGGTCTCAATGGCTTCGCCCCATAGACCAACGGCGGCTGATGCGTTATCAGCAAGCGCCGCTGTATATACCAGCCAATGCAGCAGCCGTAAGCCGGCGTACATCGCATCATCATAAGCAGTAAAATAACCGTCGTTAAAAATAAAATGTCCAGATAACTCGCCTGCGAATAGGATTTGACTGTCATCGACCCGCAGCTGTTGCCGCATTAAGCTACTGCCGGTTTTGCTTAGAATGGGAGTCGCCCCCAAGTCGCTTAAGAGCATAGGCAGATGGTGTGAGCATTTAATATCAAACAGTACTTGCGGGCTCACGGTATCAGCCTGCCACGGTTCTGGACGCTCGCTAATGGCAACTGAGGCGAGCAAATACAGTAGATGGTCAGGCATAATCACTTTACCGCTGTTGTCGACAATCATTAATCGATCGCCATCGCCATCGAATGCCAGACCAATATCGGCAGTATTTACGATGACGGTTTGTTGCAGTTCGGCCAATCGATTCGGCTCAGTAGGGTCAGGGTTGCCCATAGGAAAGCTACCATCAGGCGTGTCATTGATGATGATAACGCGCTGACAGAAGGTCGTGAATAACGGTAGGGCGATTCTACTGGTCGCCCCATGCATACAATCAATAACGATGGTTAGATCAAGTTTTTTAAAGGTTCGTTTGTTGCTAGCAGATAGGCTTTGATCGGGATAAATATTGATAAATACATCGGCAATGGCATCAATATAAGGCGCTGCCACAATATCAGTGGGCAAGCCTATAACGGATAATATCGACGGTGCTGTAGCGTCATCACTGTGGCATGCATTTGAGAGTTTAGGGCTGTCATTGCCATTGTCACTGTTATTGTCATTTTGATTGTTGCGTTGGTTAGCCGCAAACGCTGTCAAATCTTGATAAAGCAACTGAATATCTTCGGCACTAGGAGAGGCGTTGCCAACCAGCCACTTGATACCCAAAATGCCTTTGGCAGAGTGACTGGCGGTGACCATGATGCCATGACCGTCGTATTGCTCAGTCCAAAATGCCATCATCGGTGTAGTGACCAAGCCTAAATTAATCACTTGCAGGCCTTGCTCTTGCAGGCTGGCCGCTAATGCCTGAGCCATGCTATCGCTATCGCAGCGTACATCATAGCCGATGATGACCGTGGTTTCTTTTGGTGTATGATGCGGTTTAGCATGGCTTTTACAAATATCGCTGTTAGCAGTATCGCCATTAGCAATGAGCTTGCCATGTTTGGCAGCATGGTAGCTTTTATAAAGTCGTACAAAGGCGCTGCCCAAAGCCTTTATAAAATCTGGCGTAAAGTACTGCTCGTCGCCGCGAATATCATAAGCACGAAATAAGGAGTGCTGCGCAGCAAAAGACGGCATCGCTTACTCTCCTTATAGTCGTAATAAATGGGCTAGTGGTGAAACAAAAAATCGCTGATTATTTTTATTGCTGCGATTGATGCTAAATGAAAATCCAATAATGCTTAATGCTTATATTCAATGCTACTGACGACCAGAATGTCCAAAACCACCCGCACCGCGCGCGCTTTCGTCACTAAATTCAGACACCACTTCAAACTCAGGACGGGCAACGGGTACGACGACATATTGCGCCATACGCTCTGCTGGATTGAGCACAAAGTCTTCGTTGCTGCGATTCCAAATGCTAACCATCAGCTCACCTTGATAATCCGCATCAATCAAGCCGACCAAATTACCCAAGACGATACCGTGCTTGTGACCTAGACCTGAGCGCGGCAAAATCATTCCGGCATAATTAGGGTCTTGAATATAAACGGCAAGACCTGTACCTATTAAATGCGTTGCACCCGCTTTAATCGTCAAAGGTTCATCGATACAAGCGCGTAAATCAATGCCGGCACTGCCATCAGTGGCGCGAGTAGGAAGAGAAAACGCTTTGTCTTCGGTGATTTTAGGGTTTAAGACTTTAACTTGTACAGCTTGCATAACGCACTCACTTAACGATTTTTTTAATTTAAGTTGATTTCATGTTTTATAAACAGAATATTTTAATGGTAAATATTTTAACTTTCTAATACTTCAGATTTTCAAATTAGACATAATAATGCCTTTGACGTAAAAGAAAATAATAGACTGTAGCTGGAATATCAGCACTAAAGCGTCAGCACTAAAGTATCAGCACACTGGCTAAGCCTAAGAACGACATGAAGCCAACAATATCAGTCACTGTGGTTAGAATAACCGAGGCTGATAGCGCAGGATCGATATTCATGCGCTTCAATGCTAATGGAATACTGATTCCTGATACATTGGCCGCAGTCATATTAATGGCGATAGCAAAACCGATTACCGCGCTAATTTTAATGTCATGAAACCACAATTGGGTGATAAACGCCATGATTATCGCCCATATGATACCGTTTATCGCACCAACCCACAGCTCTTTATTGAGTAACCACAGACGGTTAGAACCACCGATTTGACCCATCGCCATACCGCGAATGACCACGGTCAGCGTCTGCGAGCCAGCGATGCCGCCCATACTGGCAACCACGGGCATCAATATCGCCAGCGCCACCACTTGCGCCAATACTTCTTCAAATTGACCAATCACCGCTGCGGCTAAAAGCGCGGTACACAAGTTGATGCCAAGCCAAATACTACGGCTTTTGGCACTGGTTAAAATAGGCGCAAACAGCTCTTCATCTTGGCTGACACCAGCAAGATTTTTCATGGTGCTGTCGACATCATCTTGGATAATTTCCATGATGTCTTCGCCATTTAATTGACCAACCAGCTCGCCATGACTATTAATCACTGGCGCAAAACGAATGTCTTCTGAACGAAAAATCGCGGCAGCATCTTGAATGTCTAAGCGGTCGTTAATGGTAATCGCATTATCAATCAGCGCGGAGACCAAGGTGTTTTGATCATGCTTGATCAAGTCGACCAGACTGAGTAGCCCAAGTAACTGCTGACCTTGATCGACGACCAGTAGCTCTTGGCTTTGATCATCAAGTAAGTCGTCGTTTTCGCGCAGCCATTGCTGTACTTGCGCCAGACTAATATCATCCTTCACTTGGATGAGGTCGGGATCCATATAGCTACCAACTTCCCAGTCGGCATAGGTATCGAGCTTATTAACCTGAATCCTAATATCTTCATCTAAAGTCGCCATGACTGAGGTACGCACGCTCTCAGTAACGGTGTCTAGAATTTCAGAGATATCTTGCGCATCAAGGTCTTGGGTAAAAAGCGATATCTCTTTTGAAGAGATGTTTTCCATCAAGGGCTGGCGCGTATCTACGTCCAGCTCAGCGAGGACTTCACCTCTTAAGTTGTCAGGGACTTGCGCCCAGATAATGCGCCGCGCTTGCGTCGGGAAGGATTCGAGTAGGTTGGCAATCTCATACTCTGACTGCTTGATTAAGAACTCAGCGATGTCGCTATGCGAGTCTTTAGCGACCAGTTCCTGTAGATATAACAGCTTATATTCGGCACTATATTCTAACGGATTATAATCTGCCTGCAAGGTTGGCTGACGATCAGGAGTAGGCGTGGGAGCAGGCATAATCGTTCCAAAATAGTGAGTGAATAGTTTTTTTGCCAACCATTAACCTCATGCTAATGGTGTGGCGCTCAATGTAACATGGCTAATGCATGTTCTAGCCACTAGCCATGTTACGATTTTTATCGGTCTAGCGTTTACCCAGTAAGGCACGAATATTGGCCAAATATTCATCAGCGACGGCTTCTGGATCTTTGGTCGCTTTTTTCTTTTTCGCTTTGGCTGGCCAGTCGATATGATCTTCTGGTAATTCATCTAAAAAGCGTGATTCAGAGGTCACGCGCATCTGCCCACCGGCGCGGCGCTGAGTCGCTAAAGTCAACGTCAGCTCACGACGGGCTCGGGTAATACCCACATACATCAAACGCCGTTCTTCTTCGACCGTCTCGCTCATGATAGAGTTGCGATGTGGCAGCATCTCTTCCTCAAGGCCCATGATATAAACAAAATCAAACTCCAGACCTTTTGCCGCATGCAAGGTCATTAGGTTGACCTTGTTGGTGTTTTCTTCTTCTTGCTGTTGCTCAAGCATGTCGAGTAACACCAGCTTGCGAATAATGGTATCAATCGTCCGGTCTTCATCTTCTTCCGCGCGATTAATCAACGATTGGATACTGGTATAAAGCATATCGATATTATCGATACGGTTCTTTTCTTGTTGCGGCGTTTTGGCGTCGCTACGCACGAAGTCAATATAACCGGTCTCATCAATCATCTGGCGCACGATTGGCACAGGGTCAGGGTGTTGATCCAGCTCGCGAGTATAATGCTCAATGAACTCACCAAACTCTTTTATCGTGCCATACGCTTTAGACGGCAAGACATGAGCAAGACCGGCGTGCGTGCAAGAGGCTAATAATGAGATGCTATGCTCTTGCGAAAACAAGCCTAATTTTTCCAGCGTTGCCGGTCCCATGCCGCGTTTGGGCGTATTGATAATACGTAAAAATGCACTGTCGTCTTCTGGGTTTAGGATAAGACGCAGATAACCCATGATGTCTTTGATTTCACTACGGGCAAAGAACGACTGACCGCCTGATAGCTTATAAGGCACTTGCAACTGGCGCAATTGCGCCTCCAGCATGCGCGCCTGAAAGTTACTGCGATACAGAACGGCATACTGCTCCCACTCATTACCGAAACGTAGCTTATGCGTGACAATCTCTTTTGCCACGCGCTCAGACTCATCGTCGTCATTACGGCAATTAATAATGCGAATCTTTTCGCCTTGCCCTTTATCTGACCACAGTTTCTTTTCGAATAAATGCTCGTTATTCATAATAACGGCGTTAGCAGAGGTCAAGATGCGCGTGGTCGAGCGATAGTTTTGCTCAAGCATGACGATTTTAAGCTTTGGAAAATCTTCTTTTAGTAGCGCCATGTTTTCAGGCTTAGCGCCTCGCCACGCATAGATAGATTGGTCATCGTCACCAACGACAGTAAAGCGCCCTTGTGGCCCGACCAAATATTTAATCATCTCATACTGCGCGGTATTGGTATCCTGATATTCATCGACGAGCAAATAACGAATACGGTTTTGCCATTTATCACGCAGCTCTCGATTTTCACGCAGGATTTTGGTTGGCAAGACAATCAAATCATCAAAATCGACGGCATTATAAGCCCGCAAATTACGCTCGTATAATGCATATAGGGTGGCAAAAATCATATCTTCTGGGTCGTCTAAGGTTTCCATCGCCTTGTCAGGTTCAACCAAATCATTTTTCCAGTCAGAAATGAATTTAATGGCCTTGCCAACCAGCTCGCGACTTTCCGCACCGCTTAAGTTGTCACGCATCATCAGCTCCATCAGCAAACGCTTACTATCGTCGCTGTCCATGATAGAGAAGTTACCTTTTAGAGGCGTATGAATCAGCTCATAGCGTAAAAATTGCAGACCAAATTGGTGAAAAGTTGATACCGTTAGGCCACGCATCTTATCGCTTGGTAGCAATTTACTGACACGCGCTTTCATTTCACGCGCCGCTTTATTGGTAAAGGTCACCGCCGTGATGCGCTCAGCTGGCATGTTGCATTCTTCGATCAGATACGCAATCTTGCGCGTAATCACCGACGTCTTACCGGAGCCAGCACCTGCTAGTACGAGCAATGGGCCCGATACGTAGAGCATCGCTTCTTGTTGTTTGGGATTAAGTTGACTCATAAGGTGACCTGTAAGACAAAAGCAAAAAAGAGGGCAGAGCTAAGACAGTCAGTCCAAAATAACATCAGTACAAGACAAGGAAACCGAATGCAAGCTATACCTTAGTATAGTAATCGAGGTCGAGGCTGTAGTGATTTTATAGTGGGTAGACTATAGCCGCATAGCTAAAAGAGCGCGGTATATATCATTAAAATTGATAGCGGAGCGATATTTTTAAATACATAAATCAGATAATAACGCTAATAAAATCTACAGTTTATTGACTATGTGTCATTGAAATTAGGTGGGCTATTATAAAGCAAAAATCACCACTTTGGGGAAGGAGTTAGCTAATGATAGTGGCATGATAAAGCATGCAGTATTTGGCAGCTAAAGTGCTAACAGTGGCTAGCGGTAAAAATTGATGACAGTTGACCATAAAATATAATTATTTGACATCAATATAAGGTAACGTCTATATCATAATTTATAATAAAAAAAACATGTTTTATTACATATAAAATGACCGCTCAATACAGTTAAAAACTAGCTTTTGGACACTGATATGCGTATAGTACGTACATAATTTATGCCAGTTGTCTCGTCATTATTGACTACGTGTAATGAGCTATTAAATCAATTAAGTAAACTATCGAATATGATATTGATTTAATAAGTTGATCTTACGTTTTTAGAAGATGCGTTAGACGACCAGCCATGTTTCCGTGCGTATATCGGAATCCCTGCCGTTGGTTATGTCTGACATCGTCGTCAATACACTTGATAATTGGTTGTTACTAGCAAAATACCTAACATGTGACTCAATGACAGTTACTTAAACACAGTGACAGTTACTGAAGTGCAGTGACAATTACTTAAATAAAGTCACTTTGTGTTTTCGTCTGCGTTATACCTGTCGCAACATGGCCTGAGTGGGTCAGTGCTTGCGCTGTGTCTAACACTCGATTGGGTGAGGAGCACGTATTATCATGTCTGCTTTTAATTGGTCAGCCATTGCTTTTATCTTAGCCGCCATTGGGCTAGTTGTCTTTATGCTGGTCGTACCGCGCTTACTTGGCGGTCGCTCTCAAGGCTCACAAAAGGAAGAAGTATTTGAAGCGGGTGTTGTCGGATCTGGCAACGCCCGTATTCGTTTGTCTGCCAAATTTTATTTGGTCGCAATCTTCTTTGTGATTTTTGATCTAGAGGCGCTATATCTCTACGCTTATGCTGTCTCGGTACGAGAGGCGGGTTGGCTTGGCTTTGCCGCCGCTGGCACGTTTATCACTATTCTGATTATCGGTTTGATTTATGAGCTGAGCTTGGGTGCGATGAACTGGGCACCTGCTGACAAGCTACGCAAAAAAGCACGCTTATATGCGGCGCCTGCAGGCTTTAATCTGGCAGACATCACCAAGTTTGATGGTGCTCATGAGCTAATGGTCGATCCGACAGGTAAAGTGCCAGCGCAGTCATCCGGTCAAATCAATGTCTCAAACAATATTGAGACCAATCGTCGTCATCTACAAAACATCGATCATATTAATACCACGGGTAACGTTACTTCTGTGGATTTTGCGACGTCTGCTCAGCAGGACAAAACTGAACGTTAATAGCAGTTGATGCTCAGCTTATAGCGTTTGCAAAAACGAGCAGCAAAGCATGAAAGCGTCAGTTCTGTTTGTATTAATGATCGCTGATGATTAGCCACTTATTTATCATAAAAGTTATGGTGACAGCGCGAGCAAGATGATTGCCACGCCAAGCCTAATATGAAGGTTGTATGTTATGAAATACACATTAACAAAAGCCAACCCCGATGCAGATACCTATCCTGCACAGACCAGTCAAACGGTCAATGATCCTATCGAAGATGAAGTGAATAAAAACGTCTTTATGGGTCGTCTCGAAGACCTCGTTCATTCAACAGCAAACTGGGGGCGTAAGAACTCACTTTGGCCATTTAACTTTGGTACCTCTTGCTGTTATGTTGAATACGCTACTACCTTAACCGCCGTTCATGATTTGTCACGTTTTGGGGCAGAGGTTATTCGTGCCTCGCCTCGTCAGGCGGATGTCATGATCGTCGCGGGTACTTGTTTTGTCAAAATGGCCCCTGTTATCCAGCGTCTTTATGAGCAAATGCTTGAGCCAAAATGGGTCATCTCAATGGGTGCCTGTGCCAACTCGGGCGGCATGTATGATATTTATTCTGTCGTACAAGGTGTCGATAAGATTATCCCTGTTGATGTCTATGTGCCAGGTTGTCCGCCGCGTCCAGAAGCGCTTATTCAGGGTTTGATGTTGTTACAAGAATCTATTACTAAAGAGCGTCGTCCGCTGGGTATCCATGTCAATGAGCAGGGTATCTATCAGCCGCAAATGACGCCTGAGCGTGACCGCAAGCAGGCAGATCGTATTGCTGTCAAAAACTTGCGCAGCCCAGACAGTATTTAAGTTTCAAACAGCATTTAGACTTGTAGCAACAGTTTCAATATTTTATGCGCTTATCATAGTTCGGTTATGATTAACATAGCTCAGTTATGGTTGACATAGTTCGGTTATGACTAACATAGTTCAGTTATGATTAATGAAGGAATACATCATTCATGGTCACGGTAGTCGAAAACATAGATCCTAAGATCAAGCCCGTCCCAGCAGTCATCACAGAGCTGGAGCAAAAGTATGCTGGTAAATTTGTCGTGCAGCAGACTGTGGATGAGATTCCAACGGTTTGGGTGGCGCGTGCTGATTTATTAGATATTCTTTTATTCTTGCGCAAACTGCCTAAACCTTACGTCATGCTATTTGACTTGTCAGCGATAGATGAGCGTTTACGCCAGCATCGCGCAGGTTTGCCTGACAGTGATTTTACGGTGTTTTATCACTTGATGTCGCTTGAGCGCAATAGTGATGTACGCATCAAGGTCGCGCTAAGCGAAGACGATGTCAATGTACCGAGCGCCACCAATATTTGGCCAAATGCCAACTGGTATGAGCGTGAAGTGTGGGACATGTTCGGTATTGTCTTTACAGGTCATCCGCATTTGACCCGTATCTTGTTGCCAAAATACTGGGAAGGTCATCCACTGCGTAAAGAGTATCATGCGCGGGCGACTGAATTTACCCCGTATTTCTTGAATACCGCCAAGCAACAATACGAGCAAGAAAACCTACGTTTTGTCCCAGAAGAGTGGGGCATGAAGCGTTCAGGTCGTGATGAAGACTTTATGTTCTTGAACATCGGTCCTAACCATCCCTCTGCTCACGGTGCATTCCGTTTGGTACTACAGCTCGATGGCGAAGAAGTTGTCGATTGTATTCCTGATATCGGCTATCACCATCGCGGTGCAGAAAAGATGGCTGAGCGCCAAACTTGGCATTCATTTATTCCTTATACCGACCGTATTGATTATCTCGGCGGTGTAATGAATGAGCTACCGTACATCATGTCGGTCGAAAAGTTGGCTGGAATTACCATTCCACCGCGCGCTGAAACTATCCGCGTGATGATGAGCGAGTTTTTCCGTATCACCAATAATTTACTATTCGTCGGTACGTTCATTCAGGATGCGGGCGGTATGACCCCTGTATTCTATATGTTTACCGATCGCCAAAAAGCCTATGACGTTATCGAAGCCGTGACTGGCTATCGTATGCATCCCGCTTGGTTCCGTATCGGCGGTACTGCTGCTGATTTGCCACGTGGCTGGCAGCGTTTGGTACGTGAGTTCTTAGATTGGATGCCAAAACGTCTGGACGAGTATGTCAAAGCAGCATTGCAAAACAGCGTGCTCAAAGGCCGTACTCAAGGGGTTGCTCAGTACAATGCTAAGCAAGCACTTGCTTGGGGCGTGACGGGCGCTGGTCTGCGCGCGACAGGCGTTGATTTCGACCTGCGTAAAGCGCGTCCATACATGGGCTATGAGAATTACGATTTTGAAGTGCCAGTTGGTTACAACGGTGATGCTTATGATCGCTGTATGGTCAAAGTTGAAGAGATGCGTCAGTCATTGCGTATTATTCGTCAATGTATGGACAATATGCCACAAGGTCCTTACAAAGCGGATCATCCGCTGGCCGTACCTCCGCCAAAAGACCGTACATTGAATGATATCGAAACGCTTATTAATCACTTTATCTCAGTATCTTGGGGTCCTGTGATGCCAGCGGGCGAATGTACAACGATCGTCGAGGCGACTAAAGGTCTGAACAGTTATTACATCACCTCAGATAAGGCCACGATGAGCTATCGTACCCGTATTCGTACGCCGACATTTGCGCATTTGCAGCAGATGCCATCGGTCATCAATGGCTCGCTGGTTTCTGATGCCATTATGTATTTGGCATCGATTGATATCGTGATGGCGGATTGTGATCGTTAGAGCCGCTGCTTCAAAAGTATTTGTTCATCAATATATTACTGCCAAATGGCACACCAAAATGCTGTAATATTTCAGTGCAATGATAGTCAATGTTTAGACAGTCGTTGTAGTGTGATAAAGCGTGATGAGTGAGGAAAGATAAAAGATTATGAAAATTGTTTCCGATAAAATGCCAAAAGTAGATGTGGCAAGTATCCTCACTGCTGAGGAAATTGCTGCCATTCATGAGTTTATGCACCATTACCCACAAGCACGTGCTGCCTCGTTAGACGCGCTAAAAATCGTGCAAAAGCGCAACGGTTGGGTCGATGATGCGCAAGTGAATGCTATTGCTAATATCTTAGATATTCCGATGTCAGATATGGACGGTGTTGCCACGTTTTTTAACCGTATTTATCGTCAGCCTGTCGGTCGTCACGTCATTCTCATTTGTGATTCAGTGGCTTGTTATTTGACCGGTTATGAGGCGTTATCGGCTGAAATCAGATCGCAATTAAATATTGAGTACGGCCAGACGACTGCTGATGGTCGTTTTACGCTATTACCGATTTGCTGCTTGGGCAACTGTGATAAGGGACCAGCGGTACTGATTGATGAAGACACTTACGGCCCTGTCCAGCCCTCCGAGGTCGCGCAATTATTGGAGCTATACGCATGAGTTTAACGATTTCAGAGCAAATTGCTCGTCGCGGTCAAGGCCAAGCGCCAAGCCAGCTAAATGCACAGCGTGTTCCAATCTATGGCGATAAAGCAACCGCCACTAGCGAAACCAAGCCTTTGACTTGGCGTTTAGCCCATCATGATGCGGTGCTTGATTTAGCCACTTATGAGTCTCTAAAAGGCTTTACAGGTCTAAAAGAAGCGTTATCTAAGTCGCCTAAAGACGTTGGCAATATGATTAAAGCGGCCAATGTTCGAGGTCGCGGCGGTGCAGGTTTTAACGCTGGTCTTAAATGGTCATTTATGTCGCCGCCGGACGGTTTGCCGCGTTATCTCATCTGTAATGCTGATGAAATGGAGCCGGGCACGTTTAAAGACCGTCTGCTCATGGAGCGTCTACCGTTTCAGCTTATCGAAGGTATGCTAATCACCGCTTATGCGATTGGCGCCACTGACGGTTATATCTTTATCCGCGGTGAATATATATTGGCTGCTGAGCGTTTGGTTGCGGCTATTGAAGAATGTCTGGCCAATAATCTAATGGGCGACAATATTCTTGGCTCAGACTTTAGCTTCAATCTGCATGTGCATACTGGCGCTGGGCGTTATATCTGCGGTGAAGAAACCGCATTGATTAACAGCTTAGAAGGTCGCCGTGCTAACCCACGTACCAAACCGCCGTTTCCACAAATCTCTGGTGCATGGGGTCGTCCAACGGTTGTCAATAACGTTGAAACTCTATGTAATATGCCAGCGATTTTGAATCACGGCGTTGAGTGGTATCAGTCGTTATCTGAAATAAAAGGCAAAAGTAAAACGCCAGGCACCAAATTATTTGGCTGTTCAGGCTTGGTCAATGATCCAGGCCTCTGGGAGTTACCCTTTGGTTATACGGCTCGCGAAATCATTGAAGATTTAGCCGGTGGTATGAAAGATGGTAAAACGCTGAAGGCTTGGTTACCGGGCGGCGCCTCGACTGACTTTTTGACTGCAGAACATTTGGACGTGGTCGTAGATTTTGACACCATTCAAGAAGCGGGTAGCCGTATGGGTACTGGGCTTATCATGGTCGTCGATGAGTCGCAAGATATGGTGCCGTTACTTCGTAACCTTGAGATTTTCTTTCAACGCGAGTCGTGCGGCTGGTGTACACCGTGTCGTGATGGCTTACCGTGGGGCGTCAAATTGCTGACCGCTATCAATAACGGTGAGGGACAAGTGGGCGATGTCGAAAAACTAGAGGGCCTGACGCGTGATTTATGGATTGGCAAGACGTTTTGTGCCCATGCACCAGGTGCGATGGAACCACTAATGAGTGCGATTAAATATTTCCGTCCAGAGTTTGATCAAAAAATCGCGCAGGCGGTTGGTGTCGATGTGATTGATGCGGCAGCCAACCAACAGCCAGCAGTGAAATAAGGAGAGCGGCATGGCAGTCATACATATTGATGGAACCACTGTCGAAGTAGATAGCAGCGACAACTTACTACAAGCCTGCTTATCACTCGGCATTGATGTGCCGTATTTTTGTTATCATCCAGCCCTTGGCTCAGTAGGATCGTGCCGTCAGTGCGCGGTCAAGCAATTCCAAAATAAAGAAGATATGGAAGCGGGTCGCGGTCGCCTCGTGATGTCATGTATGGTCGCTCCTGGCGATGATATGTACATCTCTGTGACTGACGATGAAGCCAAAGCATTCCGCAAGTCGATGGTTGAGTTACTCATGACCAACCATCCACATGACTGTCCAACTTGTGAAGAGGGTGGACATTGTCATTTGCAGGACATGACCTATATGTCAGGTCATAGCCGTCGTCGCTATCGCTTTACCAAACGCACCCATCATAACCAAGAGCTTGGGCCATTTATCGCCCATGAGATGAACCGTTGCATCGCTTGCTATCGTTGTGTCCGTTTTTATAAAGACTACGCAGGCGGCGAAGATTTGGGTGTTTATGGCTCAAACAATCGCGTCTACTTTGGCCGTGATAAAGATGGTCAGTTTGAAAGCGAGTTCTCAGGCAACTTAACCGAAGTATGCCCAACGGGTGTATTTACCGATAAAACGCATTCTGAACGCTATAACCGCAAATGGGATATGCAGTACGCACCAAGCATCTGTCATGGTTGCTCAGCAGGTTGTAATATCTCACCGGGTGAGAGATATGGTGAATTGCGCCGCATCGAAAACCGCTATAACGGCGAAGTAAACCGTTACTTCTTATGTGACCGTGGTCGCTTTGGTTACGGTTATGTCAACCGCGCTGATCGTCCAACCCAAGCGCTTGAGCGCATCAATGATAAACATGTCAAAATCAATATCGACTATGCTCTTGATGAAACCATCAAACGTATCAAAGATAAAAAAGTCATTGGTATTGGCTCGCCGCGCGCCAGCCTTGAGACTAACTTTGCCCTAAAAAACCTCGTTGGCTTTGATAACTTCTCAACAGGTCTGAATCATCAGCAACAAGCACTGGTCAATAAATGCATCGAAGTGCTTAGCACGGAAGGCATTTATAACCCTAGCATGACCGATATCGAAACGCATGATGCAGTGCTCGTATTAGGTGAGGACATCACGCAAACCTCATCACGAGTGGCGCTATCAGTACGCCAAGCCGCAAAGAACGAAGGCCTAAAAATGGCGGCGGCGCTGCAAACGCAGCCTTGGCTTGCTGAACCAGTTAAGCGTATCGCGCAAGATGCATTAAGCCCAGTTTATGTCATTGATGTGACCCAAACCAAGCTAGAAGACATCAGTAAAGTGAGCGTAGTCGCGACACCTGAAGACATCACTAAACTTGGTTTTAAAGTCGCTGATGAAATTGCTAACTTCGCTGATGATTTAGCAGAAGTAGCGGACCCACAAGCGGCTGAACAAGACGCTAATGTGGATGCGATGCAAGCATTGGCTCAGCAGATCGC
This sequence comes from Psychrobacter sp. GW64-MNA-CIBAN-0177, assembly GCF_040309585.1. Lineage (NCBI taxonomy): Bacteria > Pseudomonadati > Pseudomonadota > Gammaproteobacteria > Moraxellales > Moraxellaceae > Psychrobacter > Psychrobacter sp. GW64-MNA-CIBAN-0177. The sequence continues at coordinate 105,939 of NZ_JBEOOY010000008.1, read as the reverse complement.
TTATGATTTGGTTCAAGCGGATAAGCCATTAATCATCTCTGGTACTAGCCTGTCGTCTACCGCATTAATAGAAGCGGCGGCACAGATTACTCAAGCATTAACACAAAAACGTGCTGCGATTAAAGCAACGGAACAGCAGCAAGTTGAGGCACATAATGAGCAGGTTCGCGCCGCTGAAGCACAAACAGCAACTGCTCAGCAAAGCGAAGACAAAGACTTGTCTGCTAAACCCAACAAACCGGAAACGGGCGTTGATACAGAAGCACAAGACGATGTCGAGCGTGAGCCTGCAACCAAGCTTGAGCTAAAAGAAGTGAATGATAGCTATCATGCGCAAGCCGGTATCTATCTAACGGTTCCTGATGCCAACAGCATGGGTGTCTGCATGCTCGGCGGTCAGTCAGTCGAAGAATTGTTAGCGACTGATTTTGATGTCGTCATCGTCGCTGAAAACCAGCTAACTGATGCCATCGATGCCAATAAATTAACGCAGCTATTATCTGATAAGACCGTCATTGCACTGGATCATCAGCTACTTGATTGGCACAAAGATGTCGATATCGTATTGCCAGCGGCTAGTTTTGCAGAAGCGGACGGCACATTGATATCTGCTGAGGGTCGTGCCCAGCGCTTCTTCCAAGTTTATGATAACGAATATTATCATCCGATGAGTAGCATCAAAGAAGGCTGGCGCTGGCTGCACGCGGTACATAGCAGTATTGAAGGTCGCGACGTCGATTGGACACAGCTTGATGATGTTATTAATGCACTAATCGCTACGCATCCTAAGCTTGCTGGTATCAAGAATGCTGCGCCTGATGCTGATTACCGTATGACGGGTCTAAAGATTGCCCGTCAGCCGCGTCGCTATTCAGGCCGTACCGCCATGCGGGCCCCAATCTCAGTCCATGAGCCAATGCAGCCAAAAGATTTGGATACTGGTTTAACCTTTTCAATGGAAGGCTATAGTGGCAAACAAACACCAAGCTCGATGATTCCTTTTGCCAATGCGGCAGGTTGGAACTCACCGCAAGCGTGGAATAAGTATCAAGACAAAGTGGGCGGCAGTCTAAAAAATGGTGATCCCGGTGTACGCTTATTTGATCAATTAGAGCGTTTAGCCATGCGTCAATATGTTGCACCAGAAGCGATGTCTGCAACCACGACCGACATGCAGCAGGGACAGGCTAAGCTTGTGCCTATTTATAATATTTATGCCAGCTCAATGATGGCATCACGTAGCCCAATCGTAGCTGAGCAACTGCCTATCGCGACATGGCGTATTGGTATGGACGATGCCAAAGACTGGAATATTGCAGCTGGTGATTACTTAGCCATTGAGATTGATAAGCAGCAAATCACCTTGCCAGTACAGATTGTCGGTTATCTAGCAGAAGGTTGTATTGGTTATCCGGTTGGGCAGGTGAGTATTATTCATCCATCCATGCCAGCATCAGTACGTAAGGTTGATGCGCCAGTAACGATGATGGGCAGTATGGCTAATGACAGCTCTTTAACTGCGAATACTAACGATACAGCGCCAGTAGATAACGCGCCGACCACTACACAGGAGGTGTAATATGCAAGTTACCCGTATTATCCCTGATGTGCCAAGCTTCTTAGCGAGTAGCATGAGCTTTGATACTTGGTCGATACTTTTTTTGGTCGTACAATCTTTGGTTATCTTTTTAGTGGTAGTCATTGTTGCAGCGTTGATGATTGTCTATGAGCGTCGTATGTTGGCGCTTTGGCAAGACCGTTATGGTCCAAACCGTGTGGGACCTTTTGGCTCTTTGCAACTGGTCGCGGATATGCTCAAAATCTTCTTTAAAGAAGATTGGACGCCCAATTTTACCGACAAATTTATATTTACTCTAGCACCTGCAGTGGCCATGTTTACTGCATTGGCATCGTTCGCAGTTATTCCTATCTCACCAACACTGGGTGTGGCTGATTGGGATATCGGTATCCTGTTTTTCTTTGCGATGGCAGGTATCGCTGTTTATGCCGTTATGTTTGGTGGCTGGGCATCGGCTAATAAATTTTCGTTACTCGGTGGCTTACGGTCTGCGGCACAAACCATCAGTTATGAAGTATTCTTGGGTTTATCGTTGATGGGTGTCGTCGCCTTGACCGGCTCATTTAACTTACGCGAGATTGTCGAGTCACAAATTGATGGCTGGTATATCATTCCACAGTTTTTCGGATTTTTGACCTTTGTCGTGGCTGGTGTGGCTGTTACGCACAGACATCCATTTGATCAGCCAGAAGCAGAGCAAGAGCTGGCCGAAGGGTATCATGTTGAATATTCAGGCATGAAGTTTGGGATGTTCTTTATCGGCGAATATGTCAACGTCGTTTTGATTTCTGCATTAATGACATGTTTATTCTTCGGTGGTTGGCTTGCGCCTTTTAACCTAGATATTCCATTCATTCCACCCGCTTTTTGGTTCATGATTAAGACGCTATTCTTTATGACCATGTTTATTCTGGCTCGAGGCTCACTCATGCGTCCGCGCTATGATCAGGTGATGAACTTTGGCTGGAAAGTCTGCCTGCCCGTCACGCTAATTAATTTATTGGCTACTGCGGCAGTCATATTGCTGATGATGGATTAAAGGCATTGACGTAATATCATTGCGGTAGTTTGGAATGAAGAACACGTATCTTATTTTATAAGTTTGTTTGTGGTAGATACATCCGTGATTTTTCGGATAGAAATGAGGTGATTGCTCGTATTGTTGAGCAACTTTATCCATATTTGGGATAAACCTAATCATTTAGCATTGCAAATATGCAAAGGAAAGTTCCATGTTAGCAACTTTTTTTACGGCCATAAAAAAGATCGTCATTGGTATGTTTACCATTGTACGCAGTATGTGGATGGTTAACAGTCATGCCCTTAGGCCACGTGACACCATCCTTTATCCTGAAGAGCCGGTACTGGTACCGCCGCGCTTTCGTGGACGTATTATATTGTCTCGCGACCCTGATGGTGATGAGCGCTGTGTTGCTTGTAACTTATGTGCCGTGGCCTGTCCAGTCGGCTGTATCTCCTTACAAAAAGCGGAGCGTGAAGATGGTCGTTGGTATCCGGAGTTTTTCCGTATCAACTTCTCGCGCTGTATTTTTTGTGGCCTATGCGAAGAAGCCTGTCCGACGACCGCGATTCAAATGACCCCCGACTTTGAGCTCGGTGAATATAAGCGCCAAGATTTGGTCTATGAAAAAGAGCATTTGCTGATTTCAGGACCGGGTAAATATCCCGATTATAACTATTATCGTGTGACGGGTATGGCGGTAGCGGACAAACCAAAAGGCGCTGCTCAAAATGAAGCAGCACCGATTGATCTAAGGAGCTTGCTGCCATGATGAATATCTTGAACAATCCTGAACTGGCAGGTTTTTATGCGCTTGCCGCGGTGGCTATCTTTGCCAGTCTACGGGTAGTTACCCATGCCAATCCTGTACACGCTATTTTGTCGATGATTGTGTCTTTATTGGCGGTCGCTGGCATATTTTTTGTGCTGGGTGCGCCATTTGCTGGGGCGTTAGAAATTGTTGTTTACGCTGGCGCAATTCTAGTGCTCTTCGTCTTTGTTATTATGATGCTCAACTTGGGTATGAGTAATGATGAGCGTGAAGAGCGCTGGCTCGATGCAGGCACTTGGGCAATACCGACAGGGTTGACGATCGTTATCGCCGTTGTGCTCTATGCGCTGATTGGTCTTAATCACGACGAAGCAGCCGTTATTGGTGGTATGAGTGTTCCTGCTAAAGCAGTGGGTACTGCCTTATTTAGTAAGTATATTATGTTGGTAGAAGTCGCTGCTTTGTTATTATTAGCGGCGCTAGTGGCTGCGTATCATGTGGGCAAAGAGTCGAGTGATGATGAAATTGTCGGCAATGACAGTCAGGACTTTAAGCCCAGTGTGGGCAGTATCACCCAATACGATAACGATAGCACTCATACTGAACATGATGCGGTAAAAATGGCTAAACCCTACGAATATAAAGATGTCGATCCACATGACTACGTTGGTAAGAAGGTAAGTATGCAGGTGGGTATGAAGAAAGTCACGCGCAAGGAGTCTGACTGATGGTACTAGCAGCAAGCGTGGCACAAGACGTGTCGAACGTGCCGTTTGCCCATGAGGTGGCAGGCTTAGTACAGCCCGCTGCCGCGGCGCAGAATGTACTGGGTATGATACCCATGAGCCACGGACTAATTTTGGCGGGAATTTTATTCGCCATTGGTCTGTGCGGTGTCATGGTACGGCGTAACTTTTTATTTATGCTAATGAGCCTTGAGATCATGATGAACGCGGCAGCCTTAGCGTTTGTGGTCGCAGGCAGTCGCTGGGTCGATCCGGATGGACAAATTATGTTTATCTTTATTTTGACGTTGGCAGCCGCTGAAGCCTCTATTGGTCTGGCAATATTATTACGTTTTTATCATCAGCGTGGGCATCTCGATGTCGATAGCGCCAATGAGATGAAAGGATGATGTCATGAGTTTATTACCATTAACCTTTATATTCCCGCTCGTTGGCTTTTTGATTTTAGCCTTTATGCGTGACAAATTATCAGAGCAAGTAGCCGCGATTGTCGGTGTCGGTAGTATGCTGCTATCAGCGCTATGCACACTGGTGGTCAGCTATACTTTTTTAACGACGCATCCTGCGGGCACGGTCATTGAGGTTCCGCTATGGACTTGGTTCCAAGTGGGAGACTTTGCACCAAGCTTTGGCTTGAGCTTTGACGGTTTAGCATTAACGATGACAGGTGTTATTACTGGCATTGGCTTTTTAATCCATCTATTTGCCGCATGGTACATGAAAGGCGATACAGGCTTTGCGCGTTTCTTTAGCTATATGAATTTGTTTGTCGCCAGCATGCTATTGCTAGTCTTGGCAGATAACCTGTTCTTGCTATATCTCGGTTGGGAAGGCGTCGGTATCTGTTCATACTTACTCATTGGTTTTTATTATCATGACAGAGCCAATGGTCGGGCGGCGATGAAAGCCTTTACCGTCACCCGTGTGGGTGATGTGTTCTTAGCCTTTGGTTTGTTTTTATTATTCCGCGAATTTGGCACGCTTAATATTCAAGAGATTATTACGCGCGCTCCGGAAGTGTTTGATATTAACAATCCAACGATGATTCTAACGACCATGATGCTCGTTGGTGGCGCGATGGGTAAATCAGCGCAGCTACCATTACATACGTGGCTTGCCGATGCGATGGCAGGTCCGACGCCAGTTTCGGCATTGATTCACGCGGCAACGATGGTCACGGCAGGGGTTTATTTAATCGCCCGTCTGCATCCACTGTTCCTGCTGACGCCTGGTATTTTATTATATTGGGTCGGCGGCGTTGGAGCACTGACGTTGGTCGTTGCTGGCTTTTGTGCACTGGCGCAAACTGACATCAAACGTATCCTTGCTTATTCGACTATGAGCCAAATTGGCTATATGTTCTTAGCACTTGGTGTGGGCGCATGGCAAGGAGCGATTTTCCATTTGATGAGCCATGCTTTCTTTAAAGCGTTGCTATTTTTATCATCAGGCGCGGTCATTTTGGCGGTACACCACGAGCAAGATATCTTTAAGATGGGTGGCTTACGCAAAAAGATTCCATTAGTGTTTTGGTGTTATATCATCGGTGGCGGTGCGCTGGCTGCGATACCTTGGGTCACCGTTGGCTTTTATTCTAAAGAAGCCATTCTGTGGGAAACCTATGCCACTGGTCATCAAGTTTTATTCTATATGGGTGTATTCGGTGCTTTCTTAACCGCGCTTTATACTTTCCGTATGATTTGGATTGTGTTTTTTGGCGAAGAAAAAACCCATGCGCACACGTTGTCAGGGGTGTCATATTGGTTGCCACTGACTGTATTGCTGGTGTTATCAACTGCGGTTGGCGCATTGATTACTCCGCCATTGCAAGGGGTGCTGCCAGAGAGCGTTGGACACTTATTAGAAGTTGCTGGTCAAGCGCATGCCAAGCACACCGCAGAGTATATCGCGATGGGTGCGATGCTCGCAGGGCTTGTCTTAGCAGCACTATTATATGTGGTGGATAAAGGTCGTACACTCACACGCTTTAAGCGCTCACGTATCGGCGGTGCGTTATATCATTGGTGCTACCACGGTCTGGGCTTTGATGCGCTATACGATATAATTTTTGTAAAACCCTTTTTGTTCATCGGCCGCTTATTTAAAGCCGATCCTGTCGATAAATCGTGGCTCCTATTACCTAAGCTGGCATCGGCTGGTAATAGGGTATTGTCTGCGACGCAAACAGGGTCACTTCGAGGTTACGCTACAAGCTTTGGCTTGGGCATGGCTGTATTGCTGGTGCTGGTAATGATGACGGTGGTATAAAATGATTGAGTTACAACAAACGTGGATGCTACCAGCATTGATTGCGATTCCGTTTATTGCTGGATTGCTGTGTTGGCTGGTAGAGCGCTTTAATAAACGTCTGCCGCGCTGGATTGCTTTAATTGGTATGACGTTGACTTTTGCTTTGTCACTGGTACTGTGGCAATACGGTGATTTTGGTGGTATGAGCAAGCAGGTGATTGCACCAGATGCTGCTGTGCCTTGGGTCGCTGAATTTATGGTGCCTTGGATACCGACTTTTGGTATTAGTTTTCATTTAGCGATGGATGGTTTGTCGCTTATGATGGTGGCTCTTACAGGGCTACTGGGTATCGCAGCAGTGGCCTGTTCGTGGAATGAGATTCAGCGCCGCGTTGGTTTCTTTCATCTAAACTTGCTGTGGAGTTTGGGCGGCGTTATCGGTGTTTTCTTAGCAATTGACTTGTTTTTATTCTTCTTCTTTTGGGAGATGATGCTGGTTCCTATCTACTTCTTGATTGCTATTTGGGGTCATGATGTGGTCGGTGGCAAGACCAAAGAATACGCGGCAACCAAGTTCTTTATCTATACCCAAGCGTCTGGCCTCATCATGTTGGTCGGTATCTTGGTACTGGTAATCATTAGCTACGCACAAAAAGGCGTGGTCAGCTTTAATTATAATGACTTGCTCGGTACCTCGCTTGGCGGTTGGGAATATCCCATCATGCTATGCTTCTTTATTGGCTTTGCGGTCAAGCTACCGATTGTTCCCTTTCACGGCTGGCTACCTGACGCCCATGCGCAGGCACCAACCGCCGGTTCAGTGGATTTGGCAGGGGTACTGATCAAGACCGCCGCTTATGGTTTGATTCGTTTTGTCTTACCACTGTTCCCAGCCGCATCACAAGATTTTGCGCCAATAGCCATGACCTTGGGTACGATTGGTATCTTTTATGGCGCATGGCTAGCCTTTATGCAGACCGATATGAAGCGCCTGCTGGCTTATACCAGTATCTCGCACATGGGTTTTGTGGTATTGGCAATCTATGCAGGTACGTTGCTCAGCTTGCAAGGTTTGATGATTCAAATGCTGGCCCATGGCTTAAGCTCAGCGGCTCTATTTATTATGGCAGGGCAGTTGTACGAGCGTCTGCATACCCGCGATTTAACCTTAATGGGCGGTATGTGGGGACAATTCCGCTACTATGCACCGATACTGATGTTCTTCTGTGCCGCTTTGTTAGGTATTCCAGGTACTGGTAACTTCATCGGCGAGTTCATGATCTTATTAGGCGCATTTGCTCAGTATCCTGTGTTTGTGATATTGGCCACCTTTAGCTTGGTATTGGCAGGGTTGTACTCCCTTATCTTGATTCATAGCGCGTTGTTTGGTACCAATAATGTTAAAGAATTGGCCATGCGCGAGACCAAATCACACGGTTTACCGAGCCGCAAATTAAAAGATTTGGGCAAACGTGAGCTGTCATTATTACTGATGCTCGCCGCAGGCTTGGTCTGGCTCGGACTGTATCCACAGCCGTTCCTTGATACCTCAAGCCACGCGATGCAGTGGATTAATAATGCCTATATATATAGTCAAGTGACACAAGTAGACGCATCGCAGCTGCTTGATGCAATGGAGGCACGTTAAGTCATGAATGAATTTACGATGAATGATTTGATGGGACTGATGCCTTATGCACCGATCATTGCCGTCGTCATTACGGTATTGCTGGTAATGATCGCCATCACTATTAAACGCTCACATATGATAACCGGCACTATTACAGTCGTTGGTCTCAACATTGGTTTGTTTACGTTAATTGGGCAAATGGCAGGCATCATTACTAGTGGGTCGCAGTTACCAGTCGCCGAACAGCTTTTTGTGATTGATAACTTTGCGCAGTTCAATATGGTAGTGATACTGATCTGTGCGCTGGCTTGCTGTACGTTGTCTTATGCTTATTTGGCTGATTTCAAAGACAATAAAGATGAGCTGTACTTGCTCATGCTGCTATCGACCACTGGCGCGCTGCTCATGGTCTGTGCTCAGCATATGGCATCGTTCTTTATGAGCTTAGAGCTGCTCTCAGTGCCACTCTATGGTCTGTTGTCTTATACTTACATGCGCAATCGCTCGCTTGAATCAGGGCTTAAGTATCTGGTGCTGTCAGCGACGGCATCGGCAACCTTGCTCATGGGCATGGCCTTTATCTATGCGCAAGTCGGCACGTTGGCCTTTAAACCGATTAGTATTATGTTGGGTGACGTGTTTGAGTCGCCACTATTAATACTCGGCGCGGCAATGATGATGTTCGGTATTGCGTTTAAACTGTCGGCTGCACCCTTTCATATGTGGACGCCCGATGTTTACGAAGGCGCACCGGCACCGATTGCCACGTTTTTAGCATCGGTATCAAAGGTCGCTATGATGGCGCTTGCAGTACGGTTCTTAATCGATACGTCTTTATTGGCATTACCGTCGGTACAGATGTTACTGATGGTTATGGCGACCTTATCGATTTTGGCGGGTAACTTGTTGGCAGTCCGTCAGACTAGCCTAAAACGCTTATTGGGTTATTCATCCATTGCGCATATGGGTTACGTGCTTATTGTCATCGTCAGCATTGGTACGGCAGCAGATAGTATTTCTAGCATGTATATGGCCGTTTATGCGTTTACCTCTATCGGTGCTTTTGGTGTGGTGACCTTGATGTCGAGCCCGTATCGATTGGCTGGTGAAGCGGATGAGCTGACCCATTATCAAGGGCTGTTTTGGCGTCGTCCGGTGCTGACCGCTGTTATGACAATTATGATGTTGTCATTGGCTGGTATTCCACTGACGGCAGGCTTTATCACTAAGTTGTTTGCGATATTGGCTGCGGTACAAGGCACACATTGGTTCTTGGCGGCTATGATTATCTTGGGTAGTGCCATTGGCTTGTTCTATTACTTGCGCGTGATGCTTACCTTATTTAAACGTCCTAAGCAATTTATCGAGTTTGACGTCGCTGGACAATGGGGTATTCGTACCGGTGGTATCATGGTGATTGCCGCGACTGCGCTGATTGTCTTCTTCGGTATCTTGCCAAACACCTTAATTGAGTGGGCAAGTCTGGCTCGTATTTGGTAATACTATTATAAATGTAAGGTAAGTCGCTGCATTCTTATGGAGCTGCTTATCTGCTGTTACGGTTAGAAAAACAAGATGCGCCCGCTTTATGATAAGCTTGGCGCATCTTTTTTTGTACTTTTTAAATTCTTATAAGTATAAATCTTAATAAAATATGAGTGACGAATGATTATGAGTGACAATATCCAAAGCGTGACGGTACTGAGTAAAACCACTTGGACCCCGAATTTGTTTAGCTTTACCGTCAGCCGTCCAGATAGTTTTAAATTTACGGCGGGGCAATTTGTACGTTTGGGTGTCAACCCGAGTCAATTAAAATATTATCAGCAGCAAGGCGAGTCTGCCAAAGATGCACCTAATGCTGCATTGAATGAAGATATCTTTCGTGCCTATTCTATCGTCTCATCTCCTTTTGATGAGGTATTAGAGTTTTTCTCTATCGTGATTCCTGATGGCGCGTTCACCTCGCAGCTGCAGCACTTACAAGTGGGCGATGAGCTATTGCTCAATACCATGCCGTTTGGTTTTTTAACCTTAGCACGTTATCAAAAGCCGTTGCCAAAAGACTTATGGCTGCTGGCGACAGGTACGGGCTTGGCACCGTTCTTGTCGATGCTACAAGACTTGCAAACGTGGCAGGATTACGATCATATTGTCTTGGCGTATAGTGCGCGCTCGATAGAGGAGCTGGCCTATGTCGAGCAGATTGAACGCTTGCAAGAAGACTTTGGCTCGCTGGTCGATAATCCAGCCAAATTAATCTTCATTCCTATTGTTACTCGTGAGCCAGTTGAGGGCGCACTGACAGAGCGGCTACCAAAACTGTTATTAGATGGTACGTTACAAGAACGCGCGGGCATAGCGTTAGACACTGAAAGCACGCATGTTATGTTATGTGGCAATCCAGATATGGTAGAAGACACTAAAGAGACGCTAAAGTCGTTAGGTTTGGTGATGAATCGTCGCGGTGAGGGCAATATTGCGGTAGAAAACTACTGGTAACGCTCGCTATAGTTAGTAAAAAGTAATATCGATACATGACGCACTGCTGATATCAATTTTCCTTGCTTGCTGTGCCTGCGCAGACAGAAGCTACAAAAAATTGGTATCAATAAAAAAACGCTGACTCTTAAAAGACCATAGTCTCCAAGAATCAGCGTTTTTTTATGAGCTAAGAGTAATAATGTCTAAACTTGACTCGGCTCAGTGGCATCAGCAATTGGATTGATTGGGCCTTGCATCAGCTCAGGCTCATCATCGTCACCAATGATGTCTTCGTTGCTGCTCGCTGCCAATAGATCTCGATAATTGATTTGCGTTTTCAAAATCATTTGCTCTTCTTCAATTTCGCCATAATTTACTTGCACCTTATGCAAAGTGCTCATGATTTTTTTGTTCTTCTTCAGCCAGCGATTGATATCAAGATAGATGACTTCGTCTTTTGCGCGAGCGATATTGATATAGGACAAAATAAAACCCAACGGGTCTTTTTTCAAGATGCGGTGATAGAACCAGATAAAGAGCTTAATGCCTTGGCGCTTGATAAACGACTCGCAGCGTAGGTTGAGCACATCGGTATAAGTCTGCTGCCCAAATACAAAGCGCTGTACATTGCGATCAAGCTGCACATGAACCAAGCTAAAATTACTGGCAACTTCCGCATAAATACCGGCTGCATTTATCGTGCAGTATAAGCGGAACCAATCGTCATGCATCTCAACACGCAGCTCTAAGATGGCTTTGACATTGTCGGTCACGAACTTTTGCAGGGCATCATTGACATAGATTTGTGCCACTGGCAGCGATAGCTCGTCCTCAAACTTGTCAGTCGTTCTGTTATAAATATTCTTAATAGTCTGGGTCAGGCGCTCCCAACCATCGCTGAATGACTCGTCAAAACGATAGCCGATACTATCGAAGAAGTCATCGAAGCTGTCTGAATTATTCATGTTATCAAAATCACTCAAACTTATTATCCTTATCATTATCGGGCAGCAACATCAGAGGCGACGCAAAGTAGCGTTTATGAAAAATAGCGTCTATAAAATAGAAAACGTCTTGTAAAAGTCAGACATGCTACATGAGTTCAAAGTAGTTTTGGCTCAAAAAATGGTCACTATAAAACGGGTTTAAATGACATATATTGATACTAGGGCGTGTCCTCAATTCAAGCGATGAACCTCTAAATGAGCTAAAAATGGCTAAATTTTGTCAAACGTCGTCAAAGAGCTGGGCAATATCCCAATATTATCTGCGCTGTTTTCCTTGATTGACTGCAATTTATTTCATTCTTATCTCCATTTTTCAAAAGAGAACACGCCCTAAGCTTAGAGCAGCGCTATGTCATATACAATAGAAATTCACGATTGTTAGGGTAATACCTACTATTTATTATTGTCATCATTAGAAACAGTATATAACAAATCAGCAGCATGCAAAATGAACACATGCGTTTTGTCGCTATTCATTTAAACCTATTGCAGGTTAATAAACTAATAATGTACCCCTGTTAACGGATATTCGTCATAAAACTGTCTCACCCTCGCTAGGTTATGACTTTGCCAAAAAAGGCCAAGATGATGCAATGTGTGCTAGCAACAGTTATGCTAGCGACATAATTATGTGTCATGTTATGATAGCGCCAACATATGCTCATGTGCTTTAAATAGTGCGCGCCAACATTATAAGCATATTGTCTGCACCCTTATATTTATAAATAACTATAAGCTCATACCTAAAAGCTGAGACCAATTGTGGCCTATATCAAAGACTCGCAAAGCTACCACTTTTCAGCGCAAACCCCTAAGCGTGATATTAGCTTGCCTGTTGCTATTGTCATCGCCGTTGCCGTCCATGCGGTGATTATTTTTGGTATCAGTTTTTCGATGGGCAAAGACCCTGCCGCGATGATGCAAGACGTGGCCAAGGCACTCACCGATAATATGCAGCCGAATGAAGATGCGCATTTTATTGCCAATGCCTCCCAAGAGGGCGGTGGCACAGTGCGTGAACCGTTGCGGCAAGAGAGCGATCAGAGCAGTCCGCTCTCTGCTGAGCAAATGAGCGAAACGCAAGATGTGATCAGTTTGCAGCGCCAAGTGCGCCAGCAGCGCTATCAAGAGAGCTATCTGCGTACCACGCTGAGCTGGCGGCAGGCTACGGTAGAGTCTGATAATGACAGTAAGCAAGCAAAAGATGATCTCATGGCGCAAGAAGAGCGGCTGCGTAAAGAGATTGCCACGTTAGAGGCGCAACTGTCTCAGCGTCAGCAGCTCTACGCGACCAAGTCGAAAGTGGTGACCGTTGACAGTAATTCAACGACGCGTGGTGCAGCTGCCGATTATATCAATACTTTTCGTGAGCACGTCGAGCGCGTTGGCAACTTACAGTATCCTGCCCAAGCGCGTGCGCAAGGTATTACGGGCGAGGTGCGCCTCATGGTTATTATCAATCATGATGGCAATATTAAAGCCATTCGTCTGCTTGAAAGCTCAAACTCCACGATACTCGATGAAGCTGCCAAGCAATCAGTACGGCAAGCAGCGCCCTTTGGCAAATTCACTGAAGACATGCATGATATCGTCGAGTTGCGTTTGATACGTACCTATCGTTATAGTGACAAAGTAGACGTGACTTATTAAACTGTTAAAAGCCCATTCTATTTTTCAAAATGACGTCTATAACGGTATAAATTTAACGACAATTTTTTAATGATAGTCTTTAATGACCGTTTTTTAATAATCGTGTCTTTTATAGCAACTACCCACATTCATAAAACACAGTAATAGAGTAAAGAGTCAGTATGGAATTTTTAGGTTTTACCGTAGATGTTGCCAGCTTAACCAGTAACGCTTTAGGCTTAGTTATTAAAGTGGCCTTAGCCATACTCATATTCGTCGTAGGGCGCTGGCTGGCAAAAAAAGCTGTCACCGTCGCGCATCGAATTATGCTACGTAGCCACTTAGATGACACCGTTGCAAGCTTTTTAGGTCGGTTAATTTATGGGGTACTGCTGGTCGTGGTATCTTTGGCTGCGCTAAGTAAAGTTGGCGTACAGACTACCTCGGTTGTCGCTATATTAGGTGGTGCTGCGGTTGCGATTGGTCTGTCCCTCAAAGATCAGCTGTCAAACTTCGCGGCTGGTATCATGATTGTGACTTTTCGTCCCTTCGTACGCGGTGATTTTGTGCAGATCAGCAGTTACACTGGCACCGTCACTGAGATTACGCTAGTCAATACGCATATTACGACGACCAACAATCACGATATTATTATTCCTAATAGCAATATCACTACCTCAGCGGTCATCAACTATACGGCGCTGCCCAATCGCCGTGTCGATATCACAGTAGGTATCGGCTATGATGCCGATATTAAAACGGCAAAAGAGGTCATGCTAAGTTTGGCTAGAAATAATGCAATGGCCTTTACGGACCCTGAGCCCATCGTACGGGTGACCAACCTAGGTGATAACTCGGTTGATCTGACTTTAAATGTCTGGACGACTAACGCCGACTGGTGGTCAATGCAATGTGACTTGCTTGAACAGTTTAAACATGCGCTTGATGATGAGAAAATTGAGATTCCATTCCCGCAGCGCAGTGTCCATGTCAAAGGTCTAGATCAAATGATTAACCAAATGGGTGAGGCACAAAAGCTAACCATGACTAAAGACTAACCAAAGATTGGCCGCATAAATTTAACTGTTTATTAACTTATCGCTTAATAACCGTTATTAACTTAACGGTTATTAAGTTAAACAGCCATTAAATTAAATATAAGGATTTGGTAGGTTTAAACCTGCCAAAATCTCAATCTCAAAACTTTCCATCTCATCTTGCTCGGTCTGTCCGAGCTCATGATCAAACCCTAATAAGTGCAGCATACCGTGTATCAATAGGTGACTAATATGCTGCGCGACGGTTTTGTTTTGCTCGGCGGCCTCACGTACCATGACTTCATGACAAATAATTAGCTCACCCAGCGGCAGCGTTGGCATCAGCTCAATAATGTTGGCTGGCATCTCACTGGGGTAGGACAGAATATTGGTCGCATAATTTTTGCCACGCGCTTCCAGATTTAACTCGCGTCCCTCCGCCTCATCCGTAATATATATATCGAGTGCTTTTGGCTTCTGTTGCCATTGCTCATGACTGATATCTGCAAAATAAGGCAGCGTCATGCCAGTGTTAATACGTTTATCGATATAATTTAAAGTCGCCATTATGACTGACAACAGACTATCTTCACTATAAAAGCGCTCAATCAAATCATCATTAATACTGTCAATAGCGCTGACATTGAGCTCAGCACTGGTGAGATTGTTTGCATCTGTTTCATTCATATTATTATCATTAGATTGGTTCATTTTTCTATCCTATTAACAAATAGCACGGCCTAATAAAAAACCGAACTACTGTCTTTAGTAATCCGGTTTTGATTAGTTTGAAGCTAAACGTTTTAAAGCTAAACGTTTCATTATAGCTACAATTCAACAGCTATAGCTTTTCACCTATAGTTTAGCCGCCGCGTTACTTATCGCTTGTCTGCGCTCTTGCTCAGCTAAGCGTTCTTGTTTGCGTTTTTCTTCTAGTATCAACTGCTCATTATCAAACACATCATAAGCTTCAACGATTTGTTGCACCAACTGATGGCGGACCACGTCTTTTGAATCAAACTTAGTGATATGAATCTCTTCGATACCGCTTAGGATTTCGAGCGCCTGCGTCAGTCCTGATTTGGTACCGCGAGGCAAATCGACCTGAGTAATGTCACCCGTGATGACTGCACGTGAGCCAAAGCCTAAGCGTGTCAAAAACATTTTCATTTGCTCAGGCGTGGTGTTCTGCGCTTCATCCAAAATGACAAACGAATTGTTCAAAGTACGACCACGCATATAGGCCAGCGGGGCAACTTCAATGATTTGCTTCTCAATCATTTTGCCGACTTTTTCAAAGCCAAGCATCTCGTACAACGCATCGTATAAAGGGCGTAAGTAGGGATCGATTTTTTGTGACAAGTCACCGGGTAAAAAGCCTAACTTTTCGCCTGCTTCTACCGCAGGGCGCACTAATAAAATACGCTCAATCTCATTACGCTCTATCATATCGACGGCACAAGCGACTGCCAAATAAGTCTTACCGGTACCGGCAGGCCCAATCCCGAACGACACATCAGACGATAAAATATCTCTCACATAACGCTGCTGATTGCCACCGCGCGGAATTATTTTACCATTACGAGTACGCAAGCTGATCGGGGTAAACTCACTAGCAGTAGCTAAGTCGTCCTTATTCTCCTCAGCAGCTGCTTGCTCATCTTCCTCATTGTCTTGATCGCGCGAGATGCTTGACTGGATAATGAGGTGCAGCTCTTCTGCGCTAATATCTTTTGAATTTTGAGCTTCATCGACCATTTTATAAATGATACGTTCGCCGCGCTCAACGCCAGTGATATCGCCACTCAAACAAAAATCGCCTTGGCGTTGGCTAATTTTGATATCGAGGCGTTCTTGGATATATTTCATGTGGTTATTGTATTCACCAAGCACGGTTTTTAGCTGTGCTGGAGTCAATGATTCGAACTTTATACGGCGGCTCATGGAGTCAGTCAATCGATTATCCTTATATTGGTAGCCCGATGCTATTGCTATTTATTGATAGAGGCAGGGGCATAATAGATAAAATAGTCAGTAATGCTTTATTGCTTTTAGAGAGTAGCGACAACAATGACGGTAAAATTATTGTGGGGTTTGTGGATGATAATAAGTGAATGGCCTGCCTTCATTATGGTAGATAGATTTTAAAATTCAAGCAATAGATGGCGTGAAAGGCCTTGTTTTTGTATGACGATTGCAACCGCTGCGCCAAGATTTTACAAGCGCTGATGCTTAAGCTATACAACTTTGTGTCTCAAGCACACTATCACTGCTGTTTTAGATATTTCAATAGTTTTTGTACACGCTGTCTATACCGTCGAGAGCACAGAATAGTAGACAATTTGTGGTAATCTATCAGCCATATCATCACAATTTAATTAGTTATAGAGGTGAAAAATAATATCAGCCATACCGTCACGTTTTTAGGATATTTTGACTATATCTAAATAGCTAACTTAACAGAAAAATTCACGTCTTAATAGAACGATGACGTTTTCACATAGAACAATATAACGTCTACGATAATAACGTTCTTGAAGGTTCATCAATAACTCGTTTTTGCTAATGATGGATAGCCAGCCAGCATGCTAAAGAGATCACATAAGGAATAATAATGACACAACAGAAAGGTTCAAATTTATCGGATGCTACAAACCAGTCTAAAAATACAAAGGCAATGACTGAGCAGCAAGTCCTTATCGCCGGCGGTGGTCATGTAGGCTTGTCTTTTGCACTGTTACTCGCACATCATGGTATTGGTAGCACCTTGCTTGAGAAGATGAGCTATCCAACCATTAGTCCCAGTGATGATGCTAAGCGCCGCCATTATTTGGATAGCCGTAATACTGCTTTATCGCGGCGCACGGTACAGATCTATCAAGAGATTGGCCTTTGGGATGAGCTGCAAAGTCACGCTTGCCGTATTGATGCGGTGCAAATTAGCGAGCAGGGCAGCTTTGGGCGCGCGCAATTAAACAAAGCGGAAGAGCGGGTCGAGTCATTCGGCCAAGTAATGGAAAATGCGTGGCTCGGACGCAAGCTGTTATTAGCTGCGCAACAAGAACCGCTGATCACTTTGATTGATAATGCCAATGTCACGGCAGTTGCGCAGCAAAACGATATGGTGACGCTGAGCTTTAGCCGCCATAGTGAAAAGGACGATGAGCAGCAATTGCAGGGCAGCGTGTTGGTCGCTTGTGATGGTCGTGACTCTACCGTACGTCAGCTATTGAATATCGGCACGACAACTTATGATTATCAGCAAACTGCTATCGTCGGCGTGGTAGAGACTGACAAGCCACATGAGCATGTGGCGATTGAGCGTTTTAGCCCAGCAGGGCCACTGGCGGTATTGCCATTGACCGATCCAGAAGGTGATGGTAATGATGACTATCAAAAAGGCTATAGACGTTCAGTCGTTTGGGTTTGTCCAACGGGTGAGGAAACGCAGTATCTAGAAGATGATGCGCATTTCTTGGCAACCTTGCAGCAGGCTTTTGGCGCGCGCGCTGGCACCTTTATAGCGGCTGGTCGTCGCGGCGCTTATCCTTTAACGCGAGTGCTCGCTGACAAACAAGTCGAGGGTCGCTGCGTCATCATGGGTAATGCAGCGCACACCTTGCATCCAGTCGCTGGACAAGGCTTTAACCTGTGTATGCGTGACGCTCATGTACTGGCGCAAATGATGAGTAGGCAAGTGTTAAAGGGCGCAGATATCGGTGATACGCAACTGTTAAAACGCTATGAGAAGGCACGTCAAACGGATCAAAAACGCGTCATTCGCTTTTGTGATGCCGTCGTACATGGCTTTACGCATCCAAATCCAGCGGTGAAGCTGGCACGTAACGTGGCTTTGGTTGCCTTTGATAAACTGCCAAATATTAAGCCGCTAATCGCTAACTATGCGATGGGCTTGAAGTCGTAGTTTGTCATAGCACGAGCACGTTATATCAATTGTCTATACCAATGTTCTATACGATGGCACTTAAATGTAGGAATAACTTATGAAAAATAATCATACGCTGATTATCGGTAGCGGTATTGTTGGGGCGACATTGGCGTTAAAACTGGCGCAAGCAAAAATGCCCGTGACGTTGATTGATGCACGTCCTGCGCGTGATGAGTCGGATTGGCAAGAAGTATTGAAGCAACGCGACGCTCGCGTTTATGCACTGAGCGTGGCCAGTATTAACTTGCTGAGCGATGTCGGCGCGTGGCAAAAGATTGCTGCCTCTGAGCGTAAAGCGGACTACTCACAAATGCAGGTATGGCAACTCAACGGTATGGGCGAGCTGTTATTTGGCGATAGCAGCGACAATCATCCTAACAGTACGCTGCCGCAAATGCTTGGCAGCATGGTTGAGCCCGCCATCATTGAACATGCGTTATGGCAGCGTTTATCTGAAGATGATGTCAGTGACTATTTAACCGTCATCGCTGGACATAAAGTTATCAATATGGATTGGCTAGGTGCAGAGCAAGGTTATCGTGTCACCGTTGATGATGGTACTGTGATTGACGCTCAATTATTAGTGGGCGCGGATGGCCGCGGTTCATTTGTGCGTCAGCAAGCCGCTATCGAACTAGATACTTTAGACTATAAGCAAACGGCGATTTGCTGCGCTATTCAAACTGATAAACCTCACCAAGCTACTGCGCGTCAAGCGATGCTACCTACCGGTACGCTGGCACTATTACCGTTAGCCGATATTACCGATGAGGATAAAGCCAACCCACAACATTGGCAATCGGTAGTCTGGACGTTGCCGCGCAATCAAGCATTGGCGTTGATAGAGGAGGACGCGCGCGTCATTGCTGATAAATTGGCTGCTGCCAGTCATTATGAGCTGGGTGCTATTCACAAAATTGAATCAATCGCCAGTTTTCCATTAGCGGCGCAGCAAGCGAAGACTTATGTCGCAGATAATTTAGTATTGATTGGTGATGCGGCGCATGGGGTACATCCACTTGCTGGACAAGGACTCAATCTGGGCATGCTCGATGTAAAAGCGTTAAGCAAACAATTGGCGCATGATTATAACCGTAGTGGCGGCGCGCTTTGGGGTACCAATCAAACTTTGCGTAGTTATGAGCGTTTGCGCCGTCCGCATAACAGTCTGATGATGCATAGCTTTTCAGCGCTTAACTGGCTGTTTGCGGGCTCGCTGGCTCAGATGCGTCCTATCCAACAACTTCGTAATGAAGGTATGTATCGTGTTAGTAAAATCAAGCCATTGATGCGGCTATTTGCTAAGCAGGCGAGTGGGGTTTAGGGTTTTGACTTAAGGAGTGAGTGATGCAAAACCTAAAAGTGCTAAGAATTATGGTAATGAAATTTATGAAACTCTTACAACCTTAATTCCGCCTATACCAGATTCAGATGGTGATGGCGTTTTAGATGATATTGACAACTGTCCAAAGACACCAGTTAATACTGTAGTAGATAATGATGGTTGTCCTGTAACAAAGAATTTAATGGGACCTTTTGCATTAGAAATTAAAACTTACTTTGAACAGGGTGGTGCAGAGTTTTTACGTGAAGGTTATGCTACAGATATAGACAAGCTTGCTGATAGATTTGCAGCTTATTCCTATTTACCAATTATTATCTTAGGGCATATCTCCAAGCCTGAAGCGCTACTTATCCAAACCGCTAATAGTAAGCAAGCCAGCGATAAGACTCCTATAAATAAGCAATTAGCACAGGATCGCGCGCAGCTTGTCAAAGATCGTTTAGTGAGCCAAGGCATCTCTGCAAGCAAAATATTTACTTATGATTGTGGAACGAGTTATCAGGTTATTTCAGATGATGCTGAGGCAAACATATTCATGAATCAGCGAGTATTCGGTTGGTCTGCTGTTGAGGATGAGAAGTACATTGTTCGATCCTATGGTTTGGAAGGCTATAAAGAGAAGTGTAAAGCTTTTCAAAGGTGATCAATTATGAAAGCTAAGTTAAGATTAACTATTGCAACTATTATAAGCGCTTTAACACTATCCGCGTGTCAAACGTCCAATCAAACTCCTGATTTGTCTAAGCAAAAAAGTCAAACTATCAACATGCCAACGGTTATGGTTAGTTTAGATAGCGACGGCGATGGCGTTCCTGATGAATTAGACCAGTGTCCGAATACGCCAGAAAATGTAGTAATAGATGGTAGAGGCTGTCCTTTCACCACTATTGGAACTGGTTTGCAAATGGAATATCGTGCCTTTTTTGCAAAGGGTAGCAGTGAACTAACATCTAAATATCAGGTTGAACTGGATAAAGTAGCGGCAAGAATGAAAGAGTATGATACCGCTATTTTTAAGATTGAAGCGCATATTTCAGAGGATGAAATTAATAAAGAGTTAAGTTCATTACCTAAAAATAGAGCATTAATAATCAAAAACTATCTTTTATTAAAGCATGGTATAGAATCGAGTCGATTAATGACTTTAAATTGTGACGCTAGAGCGCCCATCGCACCCAATGATACTGATGAGGGACGATCTTTTAATCGTCGGGTCTATGCTTTATTAACTGAACCTGATAATGAGTATCCTATCAATTTAAAAGATGGCATCTGCGTTAAATTTTAAATCAAGTTTTTATCAATTATTGACCATTCTCTCAAATCAAACACTCTAAGGTAACCCCTTATGCTCATCCCCAAATACTGGGCGCAATACAAACAGCGCTTTGATTCGCTAGAGACGTCTAATAAATTCTCCAAGCAAGCAACTATTAAGCGTTATGGTTGGTCAGATATTAGTCAAAGTGCAGCATTAAGTCATGCCAAAGCGCGAGTGGAAGAGGCGCATAAGCGCTGGCTGGCAGGTGAGGATATCTTACGCCGCGAACGCAGGGAAGAATATAACGCAAGCAACGGCATTCCCATTCGTGAACAGATTATCTCCGAGCATTCTTTTCCAGAAAGTGGACTGCCTAATAATAGCGCAGCAACGACGCAGCTCATTGTCACGCGTAACAGCTATGGGGCGCACGTCGCCAACGTTGATAACATCGCCATTATTGATGTCGATAATGATGATTTATTGCGTCATAACTATCCTGATGATTATAACCATCATGGCTTTATGGCTGCCTTTCTCGTTAATCAAAGCAATCCATCAGCCAAAGTGAAGGTTTGGCTTTTTGTCATCGTCTTTATACTTATTGCCAGTGTCATCGCTTGGCTAGGATTATCATGGTTATGGCTGTTAGTGTTGATGATCGGTGCGACTGCTTATTTGTGGCAACAGGCTAGTCAAAAGGATAAAGCCCGCGCGCAAAAATATGCCGATGATGCCGCTTCATTGCTACCTTATATGACGAATTTAATAAAAAAGCGTATCGCCAGTCATCCCAATGAGTCCTTTCGTCTATATCAAACACCTGCAGGCTTTCGTATTATCGCCACTCACGATATCGTGTCGCCAAGTAATAGCGTGGTCGAAGAATGGTTTGAGTATTTTCATGCGGATACCAATTACGTGCGTCTATGTCAGATACAGCACTGCTTTCGTGCGCGGCTCACTGCCAAGCCGTGGCGTATGAATGAGGTCGAGGATAACAACTTGGCTAAAGATATCCCTGCGAAAAACTTTTGGTTCGCTGATGATAGTAATACTGATGATACGGACTCACAACACCACAAAGCGCTTGCGGCACGCCAGCAATGGATTACCGACTATGATCAGTATGCTAAAAGCTATCGAGCTTGCCGTTATATCGAGAGTATTACTGGTAGAGAGGTTGCCAATATAAGCGCCAGTACAGCACAAGCTACTATTGATGAGTTTATCCAGTGGCATGACAAGGCTTGTCAAGTAGATAAAGAGTTACCGTTGGCTTGACTCGGATTTTATTTTATACATAAAAATGAGCTTTTGACCATTTCAAGGAAAAATCACTATGACTATTAAACTAAAATGCTACAGCGCTTTATTATTAACCGCATCTATAACACTAGCAGGCTGCCAAACTACTACAACTACGCCGTCCAAAAATACCTCTCAGTATGAAAAAATCAGAACGATGCAAGCAGATAGCGATTTAGATGGCGACGGCGTCCTTGATGCTATCGACGAGTGCCCTGAAACGCCACCTAACATCGTTGTAGATAGTGCAGGTTGTCCAGTAGTGGTTTATACAGGATCGTTAGAAATAGAATTTCGAGGATTTTTTGAACCGATGAGCAGTCAACTATTTGACAAATATGATAAAGGATTTGCAATAATTGAAGAAAGTCTTAACGAGCATCCAGACGCTAAGGTTTTTATTTTTGGTCATATGGCATCTAATGAGCTTGAGTTAACGCACAATAAAAATAATTTATCGCGCAACCGCGCCATTAATGTTGAAAATAGGTTAGTAGAAAGGCATCACATTGCCTCTGATCGCATCTCTACTTACGATTGCTCAGATAGATATCCGTTTATAGATACAGACTTTAGGAAAAGTGATTTTGAAAATATGGAGTCTAAAAATAGAAGGGTATCTGTTAAAGCAAGTACGCAAGTAGATGATTTAGCAAATCTGGAAGCCGCAAGTGATCGAGAAAATTACGAAAGATACTCAAAGCACTGCGAAATATTTGAATAAGGGTTTAAATGCCATCAAAATTTTTATTCACCCCAACGCCGAAAATACCACCATCAGTACTGGCGCGACAATATTGATAATAAAGCCAAAGCTAATCGCCAATGGCACGACTTTTAAACCACCCGATTGCTGAATGATTGGTAAAGTAAAGTCTAAGCTGGTCGCACCACCCAATCCAACCGCTGCCGACGGATATTTACGCATAAAGACGGGAATAAATATCAACGCAAAGAATTCACGTATCAAGTCATTAAATAACGCCACACTGCCCCAAATTGCCCCATAAGCATCGGTCATCACAATCGCTGATAGCGAATACCAACCAAACCCTGACGCCAGCGCCAAGCCTTTAGTCCAAGAGACATCACTAAATATTAGCGCAAAAATAAGCCCGCCAACCAGCACGGCTAGCGTAAAGATAATACTCATCTCAACGCCGCGTCTATTGAGCAGCACTTCTTTTAACGTAATACCTGAGCCTTTAAGTCCTATACCCACTAGCAAGATTAGTATCATTAGCATCACCGTCATGGTGTTTTCAGGCGGCATATAATCGGCCGGTAAAAAATAGCCAATCACCATCCCAATGACCACACAGATAACTTGGGCGAGGCTGCCGCGAATACTAACGCGATGTTCTTTAGATTTTACGCTGAGTTTTTTGGCATGCCATGGGCGCAGACGGTCAAATAGCATAAGAGCAAATAAGCCCGACCCAATCGTCAATATCGATAATATCGTGACATACAGCGCAATCTCGCCTATCTGGCTGCCAAGCCCTTCCACTTGTGATAGCTCAATACCTATCAAAGCTAGAATAATAAAGACCAAATAAGATAAGCCTTTATCAGCAATCTTAGTCATAGTAGGATTGGATGGAATGGCAAAACCAATAAACATTGGCATTAATACCAAGACGAGGGTAATTAGGCTTTGCATGGTGATAGGCTCGAAATATTGGACTCGAAAGGTGAGACTTTGAATAGTGGAATCATGGCCTTTTTATAAGCGGGCAATTGTATCATATCAGAGGTTAAAATCTGGCTATTAAAGCTGCTATATTGATGACGTAGACGTTAATTAAGCAAGTTATTGAGATTTTTATTTATGCCAAACAATTCAACATCCAAAAATACTAATAATAAAAATGATTTAGAACCTTTAACTAAAATTCATTTGGCAGTTTTCGGTGGTACTAGCGGTATCGGATTGGCTTTAGCTTTGCATCATTTAAAACTAGGTGTGCTGACGAGCGTATGGCCGTGCATCATTTTGATGCGCAGCGGTGCAACTAAATAGGAGTAGCCACATGATCGCACTAATTTGGTGCTAGCCATGAAGTGGTAGATAGGATAAGTGTTTATGGCTACTTAGTGGCTACGACCTCAGTATTTATGCCGCTTTAGCGGTGCAAATTAAGCGCGTTGAGATGTGGTTTGTGAAGTTGGCACGGCAGCTGCTATGTGTATCGTGTGCAATGTTTATCGTGCACATCGTGGAATTAATACCGCGAGTCATCCTAAATAGAGTAAATGGAGTTTGACCATGAAACTGACCAAATTATCACATGCTGTTATCGCTGCTTCTTCAATGACTGTAGGCGCAATGGCTCACGCTGAAATTACTACTTCGGGTTCGGTGGCATTAACTAGCGATTACAAGTTCCGCGGTATTACACAAACATCTAATAATGCAGCTATACAAGGCAGCTTGACTGCATCTCATGATAGCGGTGCTTACGCAACGGTGTGGGGCTCAAGCGTAGATAGCTTAGTCGGTGGTTCAGAAATGGACTTTATGCTCGGTTATGCTGGCGAATCGGGTGATATTTCTTACGATGTCGGTGTAATGCGTTATGCCTACCCGGGTGCTAATAGTGGCAATGCTGGTGGTGCTGAGCCTGATTACAATGAAGTTTATGGCTCTGTAGCTGCTCGCGGCACGAAAGTTGGCGTGGCATATTCCGATGACTATTTTGCCGAAACCGGCAAGTTTGGTTATGTTTTTGCCTCATACGGTACTGAGGTTTCAGGCGTCGGTGTATCGGCATCTGTTGGCTATAACTATTTCTTTGATGACAACAATGCGGCAGGTGAAGGTCTAGGAGCATTCCTAGGAAATCCAGCTGTCACTGATGATGCTTATATCGATTATAAAGTCGCTGTTAGTAAAGAAGTTAAAGACATCGGCTTTGAGTTGGCTTATATCGGCACTGACCTAAACGAGAAAGATGCTGGTGGCCTAAACATCGACGGCTCCTTCGTAGTCACTGCCTCCAAATCTTTCTAATCCCACTGTTTTCCGGTTGCCTCTCGAGGCAGCCATCTCCCAAACATGGAGTACGCTAATATGAAATTGGTCACTGCCGTTATTAAACCTTAGATTAACAAATGAAGATAAAACTAAAGAGCAGGTCTAATAAATTTAGACGAGCATAAGAATAGATTGACTGTAAACTTTCTCATCAGCTATTGCTTTTGGTTGCAAGCCGTGCGTTTGCAGTTTGCGAATAAACCGTGATTTGCTATCTATACACCATAAACGTTCGATCTCGTAGCTATAGTCAGAGAAAAGTAATATTGATACATCAAGTACTGCTGGTATCAATTTTTCTTGCTTGCTGTGCCCATGCAGACAGAGGCTGAAAAAAATTCATACCAGCAGCATTGTAGCGTTTTTGAGATATTTTAACTATACCACGCAGACCGATTAGTATAAAAAATGTGATAAGAAGCCATTGATAAGGATAAGACAGTGTTTAGGTTTGAGATTGCGGCTGAAGTTGAGCGTATTGAGCATATTGAGAGTCATTAGTTATTTTAGCAATCACATAACAAACACAGCGCGCGGCTAACATCAGCCACCAAGAGCGCGCGATCAGATAAATGGTCGGCAGACGCTTGCGAAAATGCGGTAGCGCCAGCGTGCCCCACGTCAAACTGACCACCATCATAAGACCAATAACAAATAGCGTATCAGTAGTCATATACTCAGCACTTTGAAAGATAAAAACGGTCATTAACCGCGTTTGGAATGGCTAGAACAATAATCTTACATCACTATTAGATATGAGCAACTGCTGGTGCTGCTCTAGCCTCTGTGTGCTTGATTACAGGCTGAACTAACCAAGCAATGCTATCTTCTTGCACATTTGATAAGGGCTCAATGATGCTGGTCTTAGGCGTGACCGCTAAATTTGGATAATCTTTACGATAATGACCACCGCGACTCTCAAGGCGTTGATAAGCCGATTGAACGATTAAAGTCGCCAATTGCAGTTGCCGCGCTAATTGAAAACGCGCCAACTGATTAGAGTTCGTAAAATTGTCTGCACTATTTATATTGTCTGCACTATTTATATCGAGCTGTTTGGCTTCAGAGTTAGCTAGCTGTTGCTGCCACTGCTGAATTTGCCTAAGCGCTTGCTCTAACTGCTCAGCACTGCGGCTGATACCCATGTTATTGGTCATTAATACTTTGAGCTGGGCGGTTATGTCAGTTAACTCATTATCGCTGTTTAACTCATTTTTCAGAGTGCTATGCTTATAAGTATCGAGTGGCGGCAGAGTAGCGACAGATAATCTAACGGGCTGGGTTTCTTTCAATATGGGCGTTGTCCATCTATCAATCGCTGGCTGTTTTACATTCTTAGCACAGGAAGTTGTCGCTAATTTTTCCATCGATATTAGATAGCGCGGCAAGTTGGCAGCGATATTACGCCCAACCACCACGCACTCTAACAACGAATTACTTGCCAAGCGATTGGCACCATGCAAACCCGTGTAAGCCACTTCGCCAGCAGCGTATAGCCCTTGTACATCGGTCAAACCATTGGCATCAGTGACCACGCCGCCACAACTATAATGCGCGGTCGGGGCAACCGGAATAGGGTCGGTAGTGATATCGATACCGAGGTTGAATAGCGTCTGATAAATTTGTGGAAAATGCTGTTGTAAAAATGCCGCTGGCAAGTGACTGACATCAAGATGCACGTAGCCTAAACCGTTATTATTAATCTGATCAGCTATGGCACGAGCAACGATATCTCGCGGGGCAAGTTCAGCGCGCGCATCAATATCCAGCATAAAGCGTTTGCCAGTTTTTGGGCAATATAATCGACCACCTTCACCGCGCAGGGCTTCAGATATCAAAAAGCTACTATCGCCTAGTGCTAAACCGGTTGGATGAAACTGGATAAATTCTAAATTTGCTAAGCGGCAACCTGCTTGCCACGCCATCATAACGCCATCACCGACACAGACATTGGGCGCACTGGCACGTTGAAACAGTTGTCCTAAACCGCCACTTGCCAGTACGACTGCACGACTATAAAAAGTGAGTTGGCGTTGGTTATTATGATCAAAGACCTTCGCGCCTTGGCATTGGTTATCATTGTTTTTTAAAAGGCTCAGCGCTTCATGAAACGTAAATACAGTAATATTGGGCTCAGCTTTGACCTTTACCGTTAAAGCTTCCATCACATGCCGGCCAGTGGCATCTTCAGCGTGGGCAACACGTCTACAGCCATGTCCGCCTTCTTTGGTTAAATGTAGGTTAGTAGTTTGTAGTTCAGTGAAAGGTTTTGTGCTGTAGTTTTGCCCATTATTATCTTGCGGAATCTGAGTAAAGGGCACGCCTTGCTCGCACAGCCATTGAACTGCTTGTTGCCCAGCGCTTAGAATACTACTGGTATTGTCAGTGGCACATAATCCTGCCCCAGCAACTAATGTATCGGCGATATGGTCAGTGATGGAATCATCTTTATCTAAACAGGCCGCTATACCGCCTTGGGCATAATGGCTAGAGCAGGTTTCAAGTGCTGCTTTACTTAAAATGGTAATATTTAGCGATCTTGGCAAGGCAAGAGCAGTACTTAAGCCAGCCAGACCTGCGCCAATGATCAGTACATCCGTTTGTATGATTTTATCAGAGTCATTAGCCACTTTAGAACTGGCTTTAGCGTTTGCCCATATCGTGCTCATACTAGGCAGCCCCGACATTAGCGAACAGCGGACGGTCTTTGACGATATCTCCGCTTGCCGCTACTCGCTGTTTTTGTGATTCGGCAAAATCAAGCATGCGTTGTAATGGCTTTCTAGCTGCTGCTGCTAGCTCAGGTGTCATCAACACTTCACCGCTCCGATGCTTTAAGCATTGCTCGATACCTTGCAGTCCATTCATTGCCATCCAGGGGCAAAAAGCACAGCTTTTACAACTGGCACTTTCACCCGCAGTAGGCGCAGCCAAAAAGCGCTTATTTGGCGAGCGCTTTTGCATTTCATGCAAGATGCCCAAGTCGGTGGCGACGATAAAGGTATCGGCATCCATCTCATAAGTTGATTGCAATAATTTGCTAGTAGAGCCGACCACATCGGCCAGTGCTACGACGCTATCAGGTGATTCAGGGTGTACCAATACTTTGGCATCTGGATGATCCTGTTTTAATTGCAGCAGCTCGGTCGCTTTAAACTCGTTATGTACGAGGCACGAACCTTGCCAGAGCAGCATATCTGCGCCCGTCTCTTTAGCAATATATTTACCCAAATGGCGATCGGGGCCCCAAATAATTTTTTCACCATTCGCATGCAAATGACGAATGATGTCGATGCCAACCGATGACGTAACTACCCAATCGGCACGGGCTTTCACAGCAGCACTGGTATTGGCATAAACTACGACGGTACGCTCAGGGTGAGCATCACAAAAGGCCGAGAACTCATCAGCAGGGCAGCCCAAATCGAGCGAGCACTCGGCTTCCAAGTCTGGCATCAGTACGGTCTTCTCCATACTTAAAATTTTGGCCGACTCACCCATAAAGCGTACGCCTGCGACTACTAAGGTCCGCGCACTGTGCGCTTGTCCAAAGCGCGCCATCTCGAGCGAATCACCCACGCAACCGCCAGTTGCTAATGCCAAATCCTGAATAAAGGGATCGACATAATAATGGGCGACCAATACCGCATTATGTTCTTTCAATAATTGCTTGATATTTTCTTCAACCGCAAGCCGTTCAGCACGTGGTAAGTCTGCTGGCATTTTAGCTTTGGCATATTCAATATTCATTTGAGTGGCAATGCGAGTGTCATTGCTCATGATGGGCGCGTCGTAAGGATAAGTTTTCATAAATGCAAACCTTTTAGGCAGTAACGACAAGCAATATGTCGCGAAAAACAAGTCAATTAGAGACAGCTGGCGAATCAGATGTTTTAATTATGCTCATTTTGAGCATAAATACAAGTGTTTTTTATAACTTGATTTCAAAATAATATTTATTTTTACAGAATTTTCCTAGGGCGTGTCCTCATTTTAAAAATGGTGATAAAAATGAGGTGAATTGTAGTCAAACAAGGAAAATAGTGCAGACAATATCGAGATATTACCTAGCTATTTGACGATGCTTGGCAAGATTTAACCGTTTTTAGCCCATTTAGATTGCTATCGGTTGAATTGAGGACACGCCCTAATGATTGTTGGTATCCAACTCTTTCAACCCCTTATAATTACAACCGCAGGCTATGATAGTTTTAGATTCACGTTATACTGAGCACTATTGTTAGAGTTGCATATGACGAGCTCATCATTCCATTCATATAATCAAAGGATCGTTGCTAAAGTCATG
The DNA here is from genome assembly GCF_040309585.1 of Psychrobacter sp. GW64-MNA-CIBAN-0177. Taxonomy (NCBI): domain Bacteria; kingdom Pseudomonadati; phylum Pseudomonadota; class Gammaproteobacteria; order Moraxellales; family Moraxellaceae; genus Psychrobacter; species Psychrobacter sp. GW64-MNA-CIBAN-0177. The sequence continues at coordinate 76,578 of NZ_JBEOOY010000008.1, read as the reverse complement.
ACGTTGTCTTATTCACATGCACATCAACAGGGAAGTGGTACCACTGAGGTGGTCGCGGTGTTAGTTGCGATTACCGACCACAGCGCCCGGGTCTTAACAGTGGATCAAGGCAAACTCTTGCCCAATGGCCCTTTGATGCCGTTGCATCGCTCCTTGCAAGCAGGTGTACGGCAATGGGTGGAAGAGCAAACGCAGCAGCCGCTTGGTTATCTAGAGCAGTTATATACCTTTGTCGATACCAATAGACGCAATGTTGATGGTCATGCACTGGTGTATGTGAGCTATCTGGGTCTGGTGCAAGAGACACAAATGCAAGCACGCCAAAGTCAGGCGCTATGGCGAGATTGGTATGATTATTTTCCATGGGAAAATCACTTGGATGGGACGCCTAGCATCATTCTGGATTACATCGTGCCGGCGTTATTGGACTGGGCAAACGCTGGGTCTGATGAGGTCATTCAGCAGCGTCGCCGTCAGCGTATTGGCTTATGCTGGGGCTTAACGGCAGCATCTATCGCTGACGATACAGATATTGAGAATGCCAGCGCAGCAAGTCATGACAAGGCTTATGAGAGTAGAGAGTGGGTCGCTGAGCATGTACTGCTACGCTATGAGATGCTGTACGAAGCAGGACTGATACCTGAAGCACCGACATATCCACCCAGTTATCAACTTAATGAGCAAACCTCTCAGCAGCCTGCTTCTTATCAATCTACTTCTCATCAACCTAAGCTGCCTACCGATTGGTCGCAGCTGATTGGCGTGCCCATGTATTACGATCATCGTCGCGTGATTGCGACGGCCATCTCTAGATTGCGCGCAAAGATTGAATACCGACCGCTTATCTTTGGCTTAATGCCAGACGTTTTTACCTTGTCACAATTACAACAAAGCGTTGAGGCGTTATCAGGGGTGCGCCTGCACAAGCAAAACTTTCGCCGATTGCTAGACTCGCAAAACTTAGTGGTACCGACGGGGCAGAGTAGTAGCGCCCAGCGCGGTCGCCCTGCCAAGCTTTATCGTTTCCGTCATGATATCGAGCTACAAAGCTTGTTAATGGACAGTAAATTACCCAAACGAAACAAATAGTCGCCACCTTATTCCTGCGATATTCTTGCCGCATGCTATTTCTATAAACTTTAAGCACAGGTACAAAGAGCTATAAAATGCTTACCTTTGCTTGCGAGCTTGCTCACTTTGCGCTATATTTATGCTCATTTTGAGTTTAAATCATTAAAATTTATATAAGGGTTAAAGATGACAGTTGCACGAGAGCCAGCGTTGGATGAAGTATTGCTTAAACCCTTGGTTGAGGCTGCCCTAACCGAAGACTTGGGTCGACGCGGAGATGTCACATCACAAGCCACCATTCCCGCCGATATGCAGGCGCAGCTCCAGATTAAAGCGCGGCAAGCCGGCGTGATATGTGGTATGGACTTGGCGCGTTTATCGTTTGCCTTGGTTGATGCACAGATAGCGTTCATCGCTCAAGTTACCGATGGTGAGAGAGTTGAAGCAGATACGGTATTGGCTATCGTGCGTGGTAATGCGCGTCATCTATTGACGGCAGAGCGTACTGCATTGAACTTTATGACCCATCTGAGTGGCATTGCGACGGCAACACGGCAGATTGTTGACAGTGTAGCAGAGTATCCGGCGCAAATTACTTGTACGCGCAAGACCATTCCTGGCCTGCGTATCCTCCAAAAGTACGCGGTACGCTGCGGCGGTGGTCGCAATCATCGCTTGGGCTTAGATGACGCCATTTTAATTAAAGACAATCATATTGCTATCGCTGGTGATATCAAGACCGCTATTCAACAAGCGCAAAATTTCGCTGGCCATTTGATTCCCATTGAAGTAGAGGTGGATACGCTAGAGCAATTAGCGCAAGCACTAGACGCTGGTGTGAGTTTGGTGCTATTAGACAATATGTCCCCTGAGATATTGTCGCAGGCGGTGGCCATGTGTAAAGGTCGTGCCAGAACAGAAGCCTCTGGCGGCATCACCCCTGAAACGGTGCAAGCAGCCGCAAAAACGGGCGTTGATTTTATTGCTATGGGCTATTTAACGCATAGCACTACTGCGCTAGATATTGGTCTGGATTTTAGCGCGTAGTTTTCAATACGCCTGTCTTAACACGACTTGTTTAACCATTAGTCTTCATCAGATTATCCACCCACCAAATGACTGCTGAGCGATCGGGGGTCAGCCACTATTTTCGCTGATATACTAGTGTCAGAAAGGTAAGCAAAGTTAATGATTTAATTAGCTTATCTGCCTATGCTACAATGCCACTGCTAACCGCCTATTGGGTCATCGTTGCACTCGCACGATGGCCTTATCTTTTTGCCCAAGTTTTATCGATAGACAAGCGAGCGCTCAGTGAATACTGAAATCATCAAAATTATCTTAGCTTTTGTGGTGTTGATCAATCCGTTTAGCGCCTTGACGTTATTTTTGGACTTGACTCGTGGTTATTCAATGAATAATCGCCGCAAAGTGGCACGCGTTGCTTGCTTGACTATTTTTATTACCATCAGCTTTTTTACGATAGCAGGTGAAACGCTACTAAAAGCTTTGGGTATCTCTATCGGCTCGTTCCAGCTGGCGGGTGGTATATTGGTATTTTTGATTGCCTTGAATATGATGAATGGCGACGGGAATCCCGTTAAGCCGGACCAAGAAAACTTCGATGTCGATCATGTACAAGACTCGCCACCGACGATGGCTGCTGCAGTAGTGCCATTGGCGATCCCTATGATGATTGGACCGGGTGGTATCTCCACAGTTATTATTTATTCTTCACAAGTTTCTGGTATTTTGCGGGTATCAGCGGTATTAATCGCCGGCTTATTAATCAGTCTCTTTTGTTATTTGGCATTGATGGCAGCAGGTCGTATCAGCCGTCTATTGGGTGATACTGGGCTTAATATTATGAGCCGAATCATGGGGATGCTACTGGCTGCGGTCTCTATCGAAATTATTGTCAGTGGACTGCGCACCTTATTTCCCGATTTAGTCTAATTACTTATTTTTTCGACATTTCATTTCCAACATTCCAACTATCATTCTCAGGCCATTTAGGCTCTTGCGTTCAGATTGAGCACACGCTCTAGGCTGTGTAACACATATACAGTCTATCTTCGCTTAGCAAACCCCTCCAACAGTATCAATTCAGATAAACCGATATTTACTGAACACCTTAATGTTACAAGACTAAACTTTGAATGGAGTCTATCTTTTATAGTCAAAATATCTTAAAAAAGCGATGGTATTGCTGATATCAATTTTTTGTAGTCTTTGTCTGCGCAGGCACAGCAAGCAACAAAATTAGATATCAGTAGTACGTGCTGGTTCGATATCACTTTGTACTCACTATAAATGGTAGTTGTGTCTTCAATAATCATTATTAATTACCAAAAGTACTGTCAAAAACGCCATTAATGAAAATATGTTATAATAGATATACATTATTCTTATGGGAGTTAATCTTGAGTAACAAAAGAATTGCTATTTTAGGAGCAGGTCCAAGTGGTTTGGCGCAATTACGAGCCTTTGAAGCGGCTCGTTTAGCTGGTGCGACAGATTTACCTGAGATCATCTGTTATGAAAAGCAAAATGCTATCGGTGGCATGTGGAATTACAGTTGGCGTACTGGATTAGATAGAAACGGTGAACCCGTTCACGGCAGTATGTACCGCTACTTATGGTCGAATGGGCCAAAAGAATGCTTAGAGTTTGCCGATTATTCGTTTGATGAGCATTTTGGTGAAGCGATCCCCTCATACCCACCGCGTGAAGTTTTAAAAGACTACATCATGGGACGCATCGATAAGCAAGACATTCAAAAGTACATCCGTTTTGAATGCCCAGTACGTTGGGTATCATTCGATGATGAGACACAAAAATTCACCGTGACGGTGATGAATCATAAAAGCGGTGAGCAAGAAGTTGAAGAGTTTGATTACGTCGTAGTAGCGACCGGTCACTTCTCAACGCCGAATATGCCTTACTTCGAAGGATTAGAAGCGTTCCCCGGTCGTATCTTGCACGCCCATGACTTCCGCGATGCCTTAGAGTTTAAAGACGAAGATATCTTACTGATTGGCAGCAGTTATTCTGCTGAAGACATTGGCACCCAGTGCTATAAGTATGGCACCAAGTCAGTTACTATCAGCTATCGCAGGCAAGCACTCGGCTATGACTGGCCAGAAGGTATTAAAGAAGTGCCTTTAGTCACCCATTTTGAAGATGATGTGGCACACTTTGCTGATGGTACTAGTCAAAAATTCGACGCCATCATTATGTGCACAGGCTATTTGTTTCACTTCCCCTTTATGCCAGATGAGTTACGTTTGCAAACGCACAACTGCTTATATCCAGCCAATTTGTATAAAGGTATCTTTTGGCAGCCCAATCCAAAGCTTATTTATCTGGGTATGCAGGATCAGTATTTCACCTTTAATATGTTCGATGCGCAAGCGTGGTATGCCCGCGATGTGATGGTGGGTGATATCGAATTGCCTGATTTGGCGACTCGTGAAGCAGATGAGCAAGAGTGGTTGGCAACTTATGCGAAGTGTGCGACAGTCAGTGATTCGATCGACTTTCAAGCCGCTTATATTCGTGACTTAACCAATGCGACCGATTACCCAGAGTTTGCGGTAGAGAAGCAGGGCGAAATCTTAAAGGAATGGCAAAAAGACAAAGCCGACAATATCATGACCTTTAGAGAAAAGGCCTATCGTTCTACGTTGACAGGTACGTTATCGCCTGAGCTACCAGAGCCTTGGCTGGATGTCCTTGATGATTCCCTAGAGCACTTTTTGAATTTAACCTTTGTTAAACCTAAAAAGCGTAAAAAAGCTTCATAAATAACAAGTGCGAACTAAAAAAGCCAAACACGTTTATACAATGTGTTTGGCTTTTTTGCTTTTAAAGAATCAGTGTGACCTCTTAAGCTAAAAATCTGTATTTGTGTAGCTATTTTACGGCTTTGACATATTGGCTTTGACATATTGGTTTTAATATATTAGCTCTGGTATAAATGCCAAGCCAAATACAACATCAATAACCCTACCAAGGCATCGAGTATGTTCCAAGCTTTTGGCTTGGCAAATAGGGGTCTGAGTAAGCGTGCACTATAGCCTAGCGCGAAGAAGAAAAAGAACGAGGCGCTGACAGCACCAACGGCAAAGGCCAGTTTGCTACTTGCGCCTGTTGAAACCATGCCGACGAGTACCAAGGTATCTAGATAGACGTGTGGATTGAGCCAAGTAAAACCAAAACAGAGTAACAAGGCTTTTTTTAAGCTGGTAACAACGTGTCCATCGACAGTGAGCGCGTGTGATAAGCGCACACTGGCATACAGACTTTGGATGCCATAGGCCAGCAAAAATATGACGCCCGCAATTTTGGCAATATTGACGGCTTGCGGGTACTGAGCCGTGACTGCGCCAAAGCCTGCAACGCCAGCAGAGATTAAAAACGCATCGCTCACTGCGCAGAATAGGCAGATAAAAAAGATGTGCTCGCGTTTGAGTCCTTGTTTAAGGACAAAGGCATTCTGTGAGCCAATAGCAATAATGAGTGAAAGCCCTAGCAAAAATCCAGAGGTGTAGTCGGTCGCATTCATAGTTATTTACTTGGGGTCTGTTAAATATTCAAATATTAGGACTGCTGATCGCTAAAATGGTTCCAAACCTTTTATCAAATCAGGCGTATACCGACGTTAATGTCTAGACCTTAGCGAGGTTTACAACGACGTTTGGGGCGATTTTAGCATCAGCCTTTCAGGGCAGGACTATTTTTTGCCAATATACTGTGAAATTTTCTAACTTAGAATGACTAAGTGTCCAAAATTTCCCTGCATATTGTCTAGGCCGTGTCCTCAATTCAACCGATAGCAATCTAAATGGGCTAAAAATGGTTAAATCTTGCCAAACATCGTCAAATAGCTGATTAATATCCCGATATTATTTGCGCTATTTTCCTCATTTGACGGCAATTCACCTCATTTTTATCACCATTTTTAAAATGAGGACACGCCCTAAAAAATAGCCACTGCCAGTGCCACATTTGAATGTACAACAGAGCCTAATATTAAAGACCAAAACGTTGACGTTTGCTTACTGGCAGCAGGCTAAAAAACTGTTAAGATAAGTCATCGAGTTATTGAATGCAATAGCATCAAATCACAATAGAAGTAGTAAAATTAAAAAACTGAGTATAGAGCGATAAGTACTACTGAGAGTGCGGCTGATATTTTATTGTCTGTATAGACGTCGCTGTATGGTAGGTAGGCGTGAGTAATAAATGGGTGAGGGGCAGAGTAAAACATGGTCGTAAGTTTGACAAGAATGCTACAGTCATTTGGGCAAGCTCAAGATGACCTGCCAGCCATAGCTGCCAAAAATGCTCAGGCAACGGCTATCAGTCAAGATATAGAGGTGACTGATAACAATGATAAAAACAATCAAGCGGTCAGTCAGCGTTCTGTACTGACGCCTCCTGAGCGTGCCGATCGTATTTGTGAAGCGTTATCGCAAGTCAATGACATTCGCTCGCCCACGCCACTGACCGACCGCTATTTGTCCAATCGCGCTGCGATGCGACCGACCAATAGACCACCTTTTGACCCCGATACCTTGTGGTATCTCAAACATGGACGCTGTCCGATTATGACTGAGCTTGTTGATGTGGTCGATGAAGCCACCCTAAATGCCATGCCTATTGAGGCCGTTGCGATACTAGACCGTATTAACGGCAAGCTAAAGCGCTACCGTGAGTGGAGCAGTGAGCTGAACGAGCAGCAACAGCAGCAACATAACGAGCGTCAGTTTGTCATTGATAAACTCATATCTGAGAGCATTCCAGAAGCGCTACACCATTATGAACAGCTACAGCGCTTTAGCCCGCATCGTACCAAAAATACCATGGTGCAAGGAAAGATGACCGCAGGTGATATGTTGACCGATTTGTTTTTAGAGATTGATTATGAGCTTGATGAATTGCTAGACGAGCTACACCAAACGGTGATGAACAAACTTGCTTCTACCCATCGTTATGTCAAAAGTCGTACGCAAAGCTGAACGATAGTACTTGCACTCGTTCTGTGACTGCTATAAACATCATTAAAAATAATAATAAACTTGCTAGACCATTCTGCTAAATCATTTTATTCAACCATTAGGACACTCCAATGACCCAAGTAACTGCGATGCTCGTGATGTTTGTTTTATATGGGGTGTTACCAGTAGCAGGGTTATATCTGGGATATCGTGGTATCAAAAAAGTGACTGCGCCTAAAATGCTTGAATACAAAGCAATGCCGCAGCTAGGTTATATCCCCGAAAAAAGCTTGCCGACTGAGGTTAAAACAGCCCTCGAGCAAATTAATGAAAAAGGGGAGAAGCTGCGGGTCATTTATGGTGATACCAACAATGATGGCAAGATAGACGATAAAGATACGGTCAATGAAACTTATATCATGATTCAAAATTTGATGGACAGGCACGTACCACAAGCAGTGACTGACTATCGCCGCTTGCATGATTTAGATGTTGGGGAGGGCGCGCTTGCCGATAGCACTAAGATTAAGCACTCTAACGTCACTGGAAAAGAAGCGTTACTAGACGTGTTGCGCACCATCAATACGCAATTTGACGATTTATTAAATGCCTCCTACCATCAAGACGGCCAAAAGCTGCTGGCGACCAATCGATATTTACAACAACGTTTTAATAATCCTGCTATTACTACCGATATTCAAAAGCTCAATAACGATGTTAATAGGGTTAATAGGGTTAATAGTGTCAGTGATGCTGATACTAAGGTAAAAAGCCAAGCAATTGAAAGTCCAACTGGCGCCAATGACGGACAGGTGAGTGCTGAGGATATCAAACTGTAAAAAAGGCAAAGTCGTATGGTTAAAAGATGAAGAGTAAGCGTATATGAGCATCTTAATAGGCATTGGCATTGTGACGACGGTGACCACCTTCTATTTAGGTAGAAAAGGCTGGCAAGCGTTGCATAAAGCCGTCGGTATCACCCCAAGGGTGCCCACTTATCAAGATTATGATGTACCGTTATCACTATCTACGTTGTCACCATCTACGTTGTTATCTACCATACATTGGCAACAGCTAACATTGGATACAGAACATCTAAAAGTTTTGTCCGAGCCACAGTTGCGTCAATTAAAAGGTATTGATGAAAAAGTAAACAGCTATCATAATTACCAAAAAGAGCAGCAAGCGCAGCATAAAACGCCTGAATTCACAGAGTCGCAGTTTGTGCTGCACAAACTCTTGCATACTCGCTTGCCTGAGACGCTTGCCAGTTATTATCATCTAGCAAAGGCCGATATAAGCACTACCAATATAAGCACTAACAATGTGAGTAATGGCAAAAAAGCGGAAGCCAATGAGTTATTACAGCAGGTATTCAACAATATTGAGAGTCGCCTAGATATATTATTAGCGCAGGAGGAGACGCGGCATTTACAAGACTTACGAGTGATGACACGTTATATGGATAGTCATCGTAGCTAAATCCTGAGTTGGTAAAGTGCTTATAAAAACGCATAAAAAAGCTGCCCATAATGAATATTCATGATGGGCAGCTTTTTTATGGTTTACGCTAAATCTAGCAACGACTTAACATAAATTTCGATTAACGCTTATCGTTGCGATCACGGGTATTGCGCGAACCGCGACTGGCAGGGCTACCGCTACTTTTTGGTTTCGCATTGCCACTACTATTGCGACTATCGCTACGAGTATCGGTGCGACGCGCTTTAAGTGGCTTATTCTTGATACGTTCTTGCTTTTCTTTCGCGGCGCCATGCAGACCAGTACCGTGGCGTGGGCGTAAGCTGACTAAGTCTGTTAGAGTATTGATGTCTTTTTTATCCAGCTCTAAAAAGCGACCTGTGCGTAGCTCTTTTGGTAACACAATCGTGCCGTAGCGCGTACGCAATAGACGGCTGACTTTGAGACCTTGTGACTCAAATAGGCGACGTACTTCACGATTACGGCCTTCTTTTAGTTTGACGTGATACCACTTGTTGACGCCTTCACCGCCACCTTCTTTGATGTCTTCAAACTGTGCCATGCCATCTTCTAACATAACGCCAGAAGTCAGCGCACGGGCGATATCAGGGGTAACTTCGCCCAATACACGTACCGCATATTCGCGTGTTACTTCGCTAGATGGGTGCATCAAACGGTGCGCCATCTCGCCATCATTGGTAAACAACAATAGGCCAGTTGAGTTAATGTCCAAGCGTCCGACCATGACCCACCGATCATGAGTTAGCTTTGGCAGACGTTCAAAAACCGTTGGACGACCTTCTGGATCGTTGGCAGAGCAGACTTCGCCTTCAGGCTTATAATATGCCAATACGCGGCGACGCTTCTCATTTTCAGCCGTATATTTAATTTGACGACCATCAACACGGATCTCATCGCCTGGTTCGACGCGATCACCGATGGTTGCTGGGCCATTATTGACCGTGACGCGCCCAGACTTAATGACTTCTTCCATCTGACGACGTGAACCAAGTCCCATACGGGCGAGGGCTTTCTGTAATTTTTCATCTTTCATAATCAATTCCTTGAGTCGGTGGGTTTACATTTCTCAATGTATAAATTTGAAGGGCATATTCTACGCTATTTGTGTTATATATGCAGCACTTGATTGTCATTAAAAAATTGCTTTAGTTATTAAAACAAAATATATTCAAATATTTGAATATATTTTAGAAAATTAGGTAACAACTGTCTAATAACTAACTTCATGTGTTATTATAACGGTGTTTATTTTTGTTTCTACTACGATGGTTTAGTGTGTTCTTGCTAATGTAGTATTACAAAAGTTGCTCAATCGTTAATAGATGATATTTATCACTATGTTTTATAAGGTTCTTCTATGCGTCGCAAGTCATACAGCCTATTAAGAGTAGCGTGTTTCCTACTTGTCAGTATGTTATCAGCCTGTACCAGTATCAATTCTGGACTTCAAGCGGGTGATTTGCCGCCTAATGGGGCCTTTGTGGCCGAAAACGGTATTACCTTTAATGTTCAGCCATTAAACGTAGCGACATTACCGCCTAAGCAAGCCACAGTGCTCGATAGCGACTTATATAACCTAGTCAAAGCATCGGGACGGATAGATTATCGTATTTCTGAAGGCGATATTCTAAGTATCGTCCTGACCGGCTATCCTGATATAACGCCTTCTGCCGCTGCTAGTAGTGGTAATCCTTATACTTCGGGCTTTCCGGTTGATCAACAAGGCTTTATTCAGTTTCCTTTAATAGGACGTATCAAAGCCAGCGGTATGAGTGTGCCGCAGTTCACGGCGACGTTGCAAAGTAAGCTACAGCGCTATCTTAAATACTCAGATCCACAAGTCAAAATTGTTAACTATCGGGGCAGTAAGTTTTTTGTCGATGGTGACGTCAATCAATCTGGGGAGTTTGCTATTGCTGATGTGCCGGTTTCCTTATATAGCGCAATTTCTATGGCGGGCGGTGCTACAGAAGCTGGTGACTCCAATAATATTGTCTTAAATCGCCAAGGTAAGAACTATAACCTAGGATTGCGGTCATTACGTCAAATGGGTCTGTCTGCCAATCAGATTTACCTACAAGATGGCGACTCTATCCATGTCAATAGCCAAAGTCGTAACAAAGTTTATGTGTTGGGCGAGTTTGGCAAAATTGCACCAGTTGCTATCCCTGAACAAGGGTTGAACTTAGCGCACGTACTGGGCGAGTCGAGTGGGCTAAACGCTAACACTGCCAATGCTGCCAAAGTATATGTTGTCCGTGATAACCCAGAATACAAGTATACCAATATTTATTACGTCGATATGCAGACCATCACCAGCTTAGCATTGGCCAATCGCTTTGAGATGCAGCCTAATGATATTCTTTATGTTGATCCGACTGGTTTAACGCGTTGGAATCGTATTATTAGTGCCTTATTACCATCAACCTCTGCAATCAATACGCTTTCACGGTTATAGGTTATAGGTACGAAACATTATGACGTTTGAAAATATTTTGGTCGTTTGTGTGGGCAATATCTGTCGCAGCCCTATTGCTGCCGCCCTATTGATAGATAAATTTCCGCAGAAAAATATTGATTCTGCTGGGCTGTCCGCCGTCGTTGGGCATTCCGCGGACGCAAAAGCGCAAGAAGTTATGAGGGTGGATGGTTTAGATATGTCTGACCATGTCGCTAAGCAGATTGATGAAGCATTAGTGACAAAGGCTGACCTGATTTTAACTATGTCAGTCAACCAAACTAGATGGATTGAAGAGCAATGGCCACATTGCCGTGGTAAGACCTTTCGGATTGGCCATTGGCTGGATAAAGACATTGCCGATCCTTATCAGCATGAAAAATCTGTATTTGAGACAGTAAAGAAAGATATTGTCGAAAGCCTTAAGCAATGGAATGACAAAATTAGCTGAGCGATTAAAATTAAGCGACTGCTATTAAGCAACCAACATGAAGTGGTGAATACATAGTGATAAATACAGATTCAAAGAACCTATCAAAGTCTAACGGTGACAAAGAGGGTGATGACATTGATTTAATGGCACTTTTACTAGTGTTGCTACGTGGCTGGAAAGTCGTGGTTTTTTTTGCTGTATTAGGGTTGATAATAGGGATATTGTATAGCCGTTATGTCAATCCAACATTTAAGTCAGATGCGCTGATACAGATTGAGGAAAACTCTCAAGGTATTGCTGCACTCGGCGATAGTATCTCAGAGCTGGTCGGCTCAGAGGCCAGCAAAGCCCAAACAGAGGCAGAGCTCATCAGATCACGGATGATATTAGAGCCGGTCGTTAATTTATTACATCTGCGTATCCAGCTTACTGATCCTAATATCAGCGCTATTGATAAAATAAAAAATGATCGTACTGATACCCAAATTAATACTGCTGAAGGCGTGTCACTAGATACTGAAAGTGGCCAGGTACAGATCAGCCAGTTTGATGTATCACAAGCCTATCTAAACCAAAATTTTACGTTGACGAGATCTGCCACAGGATTTGTATTAACCAATGGCTTTGATGAGTTTAAGGGTCAGATTGGTCAGCCGCATAAGTTCAAAGGCGTAGACGGTCAGATCCATATTACGGTGAATGAGCTACCGACTGAAAGCTATCCTATCAATATTAGCAAACAGTCAGTAAAGGCCACCACAGATGCCATCAATACTGCATTGTCTGTAGTGGAAAAAGGTAAGCAGACAGGTATTATTCAGCTGTCGATGACTGGAGCAAACCAGCAGCAAGTGACAGCAGTGCTGAATGAAATCGTTTTATCTTATGTCAATCAAAACCAATCGCGCGGCTCTGAAGAAACCACCAAAACCATTAGTTTTATGGAGACTCAGATCCCAACACTAAAGAAAAGGCTAGAAGACTCTGAAGCCATATTTAATGAATTCCGTAAAAAATACGGCACGATTGATGTCGGTAAAGAAGCGGAGTTACTATTAGGTGAAAACTCTCAAATCGACGCACAACTGAATGAGCTTAAACTTAAAAAAGCGGATCTGACGACTTATTATACTGAAGAGCATCCATTGGTCATTCAAATCAATGAACAACTTGCCGTGCTCAATGGTAGAAAGCAGGAGATCGACAATACCATTGCTGGTTTGCCTGAAATCCAAAGAGAATTCTTACAGTTATCCGAAGATACGGCGATCAATAGAGAAATCTATCTAACGCTGCTCAAAAACTACGAACAGCTAAAAATCGTCAAAGCAGGTCAAATAGGCTTTGCACGTATCATTGATTTGCCGATCAGTACCTTTAAAGCCATCGCGCCTAAGAAGCTGCAGATCATGATACTAGCAATGCTCTTAGGTACGATGCTAGGAGCTATGCTCGTTTTACTCAAAAACTTACTGAGAAACGTGGTAAAAGACCCAGAGCGCTTAGAGGCCAAGACTGGTGTTCCGGTGATTGCGACCATTCCGCGCTCACCCTTATTATCAAGATTAAGTAAAAGTAAAAAATCTGCCGATCGGATGCTGGCTCATGTCGATCACAATAGTCTGAGCTATGAAGCGATAAAAAGTCTCAGAACGAACCTGATGTTCGGAATGCCAAGAGAAGGTTTAACGGCCCAATCTGCCAAGGTAATATTAATTACTGGAGAAAGCCCAGGGGTTGGTAAGTCTTTTATTTCTGCTAACCTCTCAGAGGTATTTGCCCAGTTGAACAAAAAGATATTGGTCATCGATGCAGATATGCGCTTAGGTGAGCTGCATAAGATGTTTAATATGAGTCAATATAATGGCCTCGCTGATTATTTGATGCAAGACAACGGCAACAGTCACCTGGCCCAAGTCACTGGCCTCCAAAAAAATAATGCGGTCTCTAACCTAGGTATTGCTGACTTTATTCATCCTACAGCTATGGATCATATTGATTTTATGCCGCGAGGCAAGCATCCGCACAATCCTGCATCGCTACTGATGAATGATAATTTTGGTCAGCTGATGGCAGAGCTAAAGTCTCAGTATGATTATATTATTATCGACTCACCACCAGTACTGGCAGCTTCAGATGCCATGGTCTTAGGTCAATATGCGGACAAGGTACTCATGGTAACGAGGTATGATGATTCAATAGAGGGACAGTTGGTTTATGCCGTCAAGCAGATGAATAAATCCAACATACAAGTAGATGGCATTATTCTCAACGATGTACAGCAAGGTCTGATGAGTAAATACAGTTATCACTATAATTATGCTTATGGTAATAACCAATAGTTAGCTTTTTGGAAATTCTACCAAAATTCACGTTTTTAAGTGGTTGAGTGTTATGTCTACTAATTCAAAACCGTCAAGTGATTATCCATCACTTAATGGCAAAACTGGCTGGCTACAACGTATAGCCGAATACTTGTTATCGTTGCCCCGTAGTGTAAAACGAGCGATTTTACTCACTACAGACTTGGTAGCATCTTTAGTGTGCCTGTTCTTAGCGTTGTCGTTGCGCTATGGTGACATCGCTCATAACATTAGTCCTATCATATTATTATCTTATGGTACGCTGCCTATTGTCGGTTTATATTTGATTGGTTTCTATAAAGGGGTGGCACGTGGTTTTTTAGACACGGTTATGGGTAGTGTGGCAAAGCTGTTCTTTTTGCTTATGGTGGTCTATGAGATCATTATTTATTTAAACCCTTTAGAAGATATACCGCGCTCCGTTCCCATTATCTTTCTATTTTTCTTCTTTATCTGGTTATGGAATAGTCGTCTTACTATACGTGAGCTCTTGATGCGCTGGAGCGGTAGAGCCCAGCGTCGCCTTAAAGACGATGGTGTTTATGACAATGTAGTTATTTATGGAGCGGGAGAGGCTGGTCGAGACTTATTAGAGGGTCTTAGAAATTCGCATAAATATAATGTTGTGGCTTACGTTGATGATGATCCACAGCTTGCTGGTGCTTATTTGCTTGGTAAAAAGATTTATCCGGCTCGTGATTTAGTAAGCTTAGTAGAAGAGTTAGATATTGCGCAAGTATTTTTGGCTATTCCTTCTATCAGCCGCGCGCAAAAACGCCAGATTATAGATAAACTTTCGGGCATCGCTATAAAGATTAAAGAATTGCCTAGTCTAGAGGAAATTGCTGACGAAAAAGTGACCGTTAGTAGTATGCGCAAAGTAGACATCTTAGATGTGTTAGACAGACAGACTGTTGAACCTGATGAAAAATTGCTACAGATGAATATTAAAGATAAGTGTGTGTTGGTCACTGGTGCTGGTGGTTCTATCGGTAGCGAGCTATGTCGTCAAGTAATCAAGAATAAGCCAAAATGCCTAGTACTCTATGAGCTGTCCGAGTTTGCGCTTTATTGCATCCATCAAGAGCTAACCATTAAGCAAGCAAATACGCCTGCTTATCAAGATATTAAAATCGTTGCAGTCATCGGTAATGTCACCAATGAATCCAACCTGCTTAGAATACTGAATCTCTATAACATCCAAACGGTTTATCATGCAGCTGCCTATAAACATGTGCCAATGGTAGAGCATAATCCTTTTGAAGGCGTTATTAATAATACCAAAGGCACTTATCACTGTGCCCGAGCGGCGATTGCAGCAAATGTAGAAACATTTGTACTGATCTCGACCGATAAAGCGGTAAGACCGACCAATGTGATGGGCGCCTCTAAGCGTCTGGCAGAGTTAGTTTGCCAAGCGCTAAGCCATACGGATAGCCAAACCTGTATCAGTATGGTGCGTTTTGGTAATGTCCTAGGTTCGTCGGGCTCTGTTGTGCCTTTATTTACCAAGCAGATTGAGCAAGGTAAGCCGATTACGGTCACCCATCCTGATGTGACTCGTTACTTTATGACGATTCCAGAAGCGGCAAACTTAGTCATCCAAGCAGGTGCGATGGCATCGGGTGGTGAAGTGTTTGTCCTCGATATGGGCGAGCCCGTTAAAATCGTTGATTTGGCCCACCGAATGATTCATTTAAGTGGTTTTGATATTAAAGATGCTGCCCATCCTGAAGGTGATATCGAAGTAATCTTTACGGGTCTTAGAGCCGGAGAGAAGCTCTATGAAGAGCTGATCATCGGTGAAGACAACATTGAATCGACTTATCATCCATTGATCATGCAAGCAATAGAGCATAGCTTTCCATTAGATGAGCTTGAATCGGTATTGTTTGAGTTGAACGAAAAACAAAAAGAGTTTGATGTCCCTTGGCTAAAGCAGCGGTTTAAGCAGTTCGTCGCGGGTTATCAAGAAGGAACTAAAGCTGCATAACACTTAATAAATGCCTTAAATATTATAGTTAAATAAAACTGGTTAGATGAACAAAGGAACATTATGTTAGATATCAAGAATATAAAAATAGCGGTTATCGGACTTGGCTACGTCGGTTTGCCTTTAGCAGTTGAGTTTGGCAAGCAGCATTCAGTCGTGGGTTTTGATATCAATGCCAGTCGTATTGCTGCTTTGATAGCGGGTAGCGATCATACTTTAGAGGTTAGTGACGAAGAATTAGCTGAAGCGACACATTTGCGCTACAGCTCAGACATTCAAGTGCTGAAAGACTGTAATTTCTTTATCGTAACAGTACCCACACCCATCGATGACTTTAAGCAGCCTGATTTGACACCATTGATCAATGCCTCAAAGGCGATTGGTACATTACTAAAAAAAGACGACATCGTCGTTTATGAGTCGACAGTCTATCCTGGCGCGACCGAAGAAGTTTGTATTCCGGTGTTAGAGCAAGTATCTGGCTTAGTCTTTAACCAAGATTTTTATGCAGGTTATAGCCCAGAGCGTATCAATCCGGGTGATAAAGAGCACCGCGTGACCAATATTTTAAAAGTAACGGCAGGCTCTACCCCAGAAATCGCAGATTTTGTGGATGAGGTATATAACCTAATCATCACGGCAGGCACACACAAAGCGCCGAGTATTAAGGTGGCAGAAGCGGCAAAGGTAATTGAGAATACTCAAAGAGATGTGAACATTGCCTTAATCAATGAGTTGGCCGTTATTTTCAATAAGATGAATATTGATACCGAAGCCGTGTTAGAAGCAGCGGGTACTAAATGGAACTTTTTGCCGTTTCGTCCGGGTTTGGTCGGTGGACACTGTATCGGTGTCGATCCTTATTATTTGACTCATAAAGCGCAAGCGATTGGTTATAACCCCGAGATTATATTGGCTGGCCGCCGTCTAAATGACAGTATGGGTGAGTATGTTGTCACTCAACTAGTCAAAACCATGATTAAAAAACGTATTCAAGTTGAAGGTGCCAAGGTTCTGGTATTAGGCTTGAGTTTTAAAGAAAACTGTCCTGACGTACGTAATACTAAGGTTATTGATATCGTACACGAGCTGCAAGAATATAATATCGATGTCGATGTGTACGACCCATGGGTAGATGCTGTAGAGGCCCAAAGAGAGTACGGTGTTAAGCCTGTCAATGAGCCTACAGCCAATAGCTATGATAGTATTATTTTAGCAGTAGCTCACAGTGAGTTTGTCGATATGGGCGTAGCGCATATAAGAAGTTTAGGTAGACATAATCATGTGCTATATGATCTGAAGTATGTGTTCGCCAAAGAAGACACAGATATCCGTCTATAAGCCTATATAGTCTTACAATAACAGCATGCGAGCAATACTATGACAGCGACAACCTACAATAAAGTGAAAGAAACATTAGTACAGACGCCTAAAACTTGGCTTATCACAGGAGTAGCGGGCTTTATCGGCTCTAATTTGCTTGAGACACTATTATTGCTTGATCAAAAAGTGGTGGGGTTAGACAATTTCGCCACAGGTTTTCAGCATAATTTAGATGAAGTAAAAAGTTTAGTAAGCGCTGAGCAGTGGGAAAATTTTACTTTTATAGAGGGTGATATTCGTCAGTTAACTGATTGCTCGAAAGCCTGTCAAGGTGTTGATTACGTGCTGCATCAAGCGGCTTTAGGTTCTGTGCCGCGCTCTATTAAAGACCCGATTACGACTAATAGCGCGAATATCACAGGATTTTTAAACATGTTGACTGCTGCTCGTGATGCAGAGGTATCAAGCTTTACCTATGCGGCGAGTAGCTCAACGTATGGCGATCATCCGGCACTGCCTAAGGTTGAAGAAAATATTGGTAATCCTCTATCACCTTATGCAGTGACTAAATATGTCAATGAGCTATATGCAGATGTATTCTCACGTACTTATGGCTTTAAGACCATCGGTCTGCGTTATTTCAATATCTTTGGCAAACGCCAAACACCGGATGGTGCATACGCTGCGGTAATACCAAAGTGGACGGCCGCTATGATCGCAGGTGATGAAGTATTCATTAATGGTGACGGTGATACCAGTCGCGACTTTAATTTTATAGAAAATGCCGTGCAGGCCAATATTCTGGCAGCAACTGCCACTGAAGAAGCTAAAAATCAGGTGTATAACGTGGCAGTAGGTGGACGTACGACCCTTAATACGTTGTTTTTAGCACTTAAAGAGCATTTAGGTGCTAATGGCGTTAGCTATACTCAAGACCCAGTCTATCGAGATTTTAGAGCAGGGGATGTGCGTCATAGTCAGGCTGATATTACCAAAATACAGAATGCGTTAGGCTATGCTCCACAGTTTGATATTATCCAAGGTATTGAGAAAGCAATGCCTTGGTATGTAACTAGTATTAATACTTCTAGTTATCATGGAAAGTAACAAATACAAACGAATGGCCAAAAATACGGGAATGCTTTATTTTCGTATGCTACTGACTATGGCAGTCTCGTTATATACGTCAAGGGTGATATTACAAACCCTTGGCATTGAGGATTATGGTATCTATAACGTAGTCGCAGGTTTTGTTACTATGTTAGGCTTCTTAAATAGTGCTATGTCCTCAGCAACGCAACGATTTCTAGCATTTGAGTTAGGCAAACCTAATGCTAACGATGTTCGTGGCATATTTAGTATGAGCTTAAATATTCATGTACTTATAGCTTTAGTCGTATTTTTATTGGGTGAAACTATCGGCATTTGGTTTGTAAGAACGCAGATGACGATACCTATAGATAGATTGTTCGCTGCCCAATGGGTATTTCATTTAGCACTTTTATCCTTTGTAGTGAATATAATTAGTGTGCCTTATAATGCATTAATCATTGCTAACGAGCAAATGAAAGTATTTGCTTGGGTTAGTATTGTTGATGTGATACTAAAGTTATTGATAGTATTCATGCTAGCTTGGTTCGGTATGGATAAACTTATTCTGTATGGAATTCTTAGTCTAGCAGTCACGGTTGCAATATTTATGATCTATCGGCTTTATTGTAAACAAAAATATGTCGAGTCTAGATTCAGGTTGTATTGGGACAAGAAGCTATTTAGTATCATGCTCTCTTATACCGGTTGGAACTTATGGGGTAATATCGCTGTAGTTATGAGTGGGCAAGGCATCAACGTACTATTGAATATTTTCTTTGGTCCGACTGTGAATGCGGCTAGAGCTATTGCTATGCAAGTCTCTAGCGCATTGAGCAGCTTTGTACAAAACTTACAAGTAGCTATAAGCCCTCAGATTATTAAATCTTACGCGGCAGAAGATATGGCTTACATGTATCAGCTAGTATGCTATGGAGCCAAATATAATTTTTTTCTCTTATTCTTTTTGGCTATGCCAGTAATAATAAACACCGATTTAATTTTAAAGGTATGGTTAGGTTTAGTACCTGAATATACTTCTATATTCGTAAAACTTATTATCATTAATATCCTGATTGACTGTGTGTCTGCTCCTTTAATGACAGCGGCACAAGCTAGCGGGAAAATAAAAATCTATCAAAGTGTAGTTGGTGGTCTTTTACTATTAAATCTGCCTTTCTCTTATCTTTTGTTAAAAATGGGCTATGAGCCCTATATGGTAATATATGTTGGTATCATTCTCTCTATAGTTGCGTTTATGGCAAGATTACTAATAGTTAGACAGCTAGTATTTCTTCCAGTATTAACCTATCTTAAAGAAGTGGTTGGCCGTGGTACATTAGTAGTGGTTACCGTGGTAACGATATACTATTTATTAATCAAACTTATATTAGAAGATTCTGGATTTTGGTGGGAATCAACAATTATATCTATAGGTGTGTTGAGCGCGATTATAGTTTTTGGGTTTAGTAAGCTTGAAAGAAGTATAATATTAAAACAGTTTAAAATCATATTAACTCGAATTCATAAATAAAAAAATATATTTAATAAACTTTATATATGTAAAATTAATAATACATTGGATAAATTATTATGAAATCTGTGCAATTTTTTTCGAATATTATCAAAAGTAATAGTATAATCAAATCAACATTAAAAAAAGTGGTTTCAGTAAGATTAAGAAATAAGATATATAAACTTTTAAATAAGGATAATACTGTAACGTTATATTACCAGAACAAGACAGCATTTATTGATCTTGAAAATGAAAAGATAAAGGGCTTAATTCCAGTGTATTATTGGGATGGCGAGCCTAATTTTGGCGATCTTATTGGCCCCTACTTAGTATCTAAAATAACTGGTACACCAGTTTTGAATATCAAAAACTTAAAACACCCTGGGATTATGACTGTTGGCAGTATTATACAAATGATAGATAGAAAAGATATGGTCATCTGGGGTAGTGGCTTAATGTACAAGTTGAAAGATACACAAATTAACAGCTTCAAAGATAATGCACCATATATTTTATCTGTTAGGGGGCAAGAGAGTGCTCAACACTTAATAGACTCAGGTATAAGTGTTCCGGATCAAAAATTTTATGGCGATCCCGCGCTAATTTTACCGTTATTTTATACTCCTTCGATCAGAGGTTCTAAAAAAATTGGTATTTGCCCACATTATATTCATAAACCATATTTTTTAAAAAGCCTTACAGGTAAAGATAATTTAAGAATTATAAATGTTCAAAATGATGTAGAAACTGTGGTAGATGAAATTGCTTCGTCAGCAGTGTGTATCTCTACATCATTGCATGGCCTCATAATTGCACAGGCCTACGGTATTCCGTGGGTATGGTTAGAAGTTTGCGATAAGAGTCTATCCGGTGGTGACTTCAAATTTAAAGATTTTTTTTCCACATTAAATGAAGCGCAAGTATCACATATTAAAGTTAATTTGAATGATATCGAAAGTATTGATTACGAAGCTGTAGCGGACAAGGCAGTACTTCCAGATAAATTATATAGTGAGCAGTTGATATTAGAGGCTTTTGAGTCTTACTTAAACAATTAAATCCAAATTGTTTAATAGCCTTATATTGGTTATAAATCAAGTGAATACAGGTTATAGATTTTTAAATTCACCTTGAATCTTTCGCTAACACAGCATTCGTATTGACAGCTCCATTCTATTGCATTGTATTATCGATAGTTTTCAGTAAGCCTTTCTTTGTTATTAAAAATAAAAAGCTTTGTGCTGCAAGATTCGAGTCATTACTTAATGGTATTGGAAGCTTGCCATCTGATATATGTACCCATAGCTATATCTGAAGGGTTGGTTGCTATAAAAAGTATTGCTTCTCTTAAAGATAAGAGGTTAAATGTAATAAAGAATCATTCTATAACTTTTCTTCGAAAGTTTTTAGAAAGAGTCTTTCTAGATATGAGAATATTTTATGAAGTTTAATATACCTTTAGTCTCAGTTATAGTCCCTATTTACAATGCAGCTCCTTACTTAGAGGAATGTCTATATAGTATAGCTACTCAAACATATATTAATATCGAAGTTATTTTAATAAATGATGGCTCCACAGATGAAAGTCAGAAGATAGCTGAAACTATATGTAATAAAGATAAAAGATTTAGATTAATTAACCAAACTAATCTTGGTGTCAGTGCTACTAGACAAAAAGGAGTCGATATTAGTAGAGGGGATTTATTAATACATACTGATGCTGACGATATAGTTCCAAAATTTGCTTTCGAAAAATTAGTTAATAGGATGTTATCTCAAAATTCCGATATAGTGGTTGGTGGATATACTGTTAAATATGCAAAAAAGGATATCTATGTTGGTATAAGTGAAAATGAGACATATTGGGGGTTTGTTGAGGGTCTGTTATCCTCAAAATATCACGGTAGTTTATGCAATAAACTTATAAAAAAAGAGCTATATGATTTAATAGATTTTGATAGTGATATTAATTACATGGAAGACAAGCTAATACTTGCTAAAATACTTAGGGACGGTCCTTATAATATAAGTTTTCTAAATGAACCAGTTTATATTTATAGAAAAAACTCTAACTCAGTTACTCATAATCTATCTCTAAAATCGATAAAATCTTCGAAAATTGTAAATCAAAAAATTATTAATTTGTATAATGGGATTGTTAAAGATGAAGTTTTAAATGGTATAAAGAGTAGGCAAAGAGTATTTGAAATTTACCAAAGTGCTAAAAAAGGATTGAATATTTTTACTGACGAAGATTTTGTATTGATAAAAGATACTGGAGTTCCTTCACGATATAGAGCTTTTTTGTGGCTTCTCAGTAAAAACCCATTATTTACTACTAAGCTATTAATTATTGCTAGAAATTTTATAAAATAAATAAATCTAGCTAAGTACGTTATATTATATGCGCATAAAATAAATCCTTATTTTATCTTGAATATTGCTAATATAAATTTAATTTCAGATTTTGATAGCGCATAGAGTTATTTTCTAAAAGTGATATATTAATTACTAATTATTTGTCAATGTACCTTTATTATTCGAAACTCGATAGAGATACAACCTCTTTTATTATGATTGGCAATATTAAGAATCTAATCGATGGATTCAGTACGATTATAAAGGTGTTACACTAAGTGTTAAAGCGACTGGATAGAGCGACGTTCGAGATGTGATAGTTGAGACATTGAGAGGAACAAGGTGTCTAACTTTTCAAAAGACATAAACGAAATCTTGATTTTTTTCGTAAAAAAAGATTTTAGTAACTTTAATATTTTCAATTAATGTCGAAATTATAATTTTAAGACTTTAATTATACTATTGTCAGTAATAAATTTTTCCATATTTATTATCTGTATTTTGGAATTTGTAATGAATAAAAAGGTAATACACTTGATACCCCAGGATGGTCTTGGAGGTGTCGAACAAGCTGCTAGATCTCTAATTCCACACCCTAATCTAGATATCGAGATTTCATTTTTACGTGGAAAAACTTTATCTAAAAAAGATATGATTAAGTTGGTTTCAGGACCTAGGGTAAATTTAAACTCCTTATCTTTCTACATAAATGGATTCAGCTATTTAGTAAAGAGTGACCCTGATGTACTTATAACTTCATTATGGCGATCTAGTATTATAGGTATTGCTTATACATTATATAAAAAGTTTATATTAAAAAAGGAAATTAATTTCATTTTATTTTTGCACGCAGATAGATTTGCTCATAAAGTTGATAAATTGTTTACAACTCTTGCAGCTATGCTAGCGGACGAAGTATGGGCAGATTCCGATGCTACTGCGACAAGTCTTTTGAAAAACGATAGATTTACTAAGAAAATGAAAATAATTTCATTCCTAATTAGGAATGAACAGCTTAAGCCATGCGATTTAGAAGAAAAAGAAGATAATTTTGTGTTTTGGGGTCGTATTGCTAAGCAAAAACAACTTGATATAGCAATAAAATTATTTAGTAAAATAAAACTGAGAAAGCCTGAGTCGATATTTTATATCTACGGACCTGATTGTGGCGAGCTAGAAGCTCTCAAAAAACTTGTTAGTGAATTAAACTTACTTTCTAATGTATTGTTTATGGGTTCAAAAAAACCTAATGATTATCCTAGTAATGCTAAAAGAGCAAAGTTTTTCATCAATACATCCTCTCATGAAGGTATGGCTATTGCAGTGACTGAAGCTATGCAGCTAGGATTAGTTCCCATCGTTACTCCAGTAGGTGAGATTGCCAATTATTGTATTGATGGTAAGAATAGTATCTACTATAACAGTACTACTGATAAGGATATCCTAAACATCCTATCGGATACTCAGCTATACTCTAAATTAAGCCAAAATGCTATGGAATATTGGAATTACAAAAATGATTACTCTAAGGATTTTAATGATAATTGTTTGAGAGTAATTCAAGGAAACTTATGTTAAATAAAGCTTTTAAAAAATTCCCGATTTTACTTCAGAATTCAGCCATAACTTTTTTTAATACTTATCAGTATAAAGTCCGACATGGTGGCGCTTATAAAAAGTTTAGAAATTATTATGCACAATCTGATTCACTAAGTGAGTCTGATCTTATGAGGGAAGTTGAAGCTAAAAAAAATAATTTCTTTAAATACGTTAAAGCCCACTCTAACTGGTATAAAAGGTATGAATTCGACAACCTAGAATTATTACCTATTCTAGAGAAAAACGATATTATCAATTACTTAGATGAGATCAAGACGATTGTGGAAAAAGAGGGGCTAGTTAGCTTAACAGGGGGCACTACAGGTGCCTCAATGAAAGTGATTTATACCAAGAGTGATATGCAAGAACGATTTGCTATATTAGACCACTTCCGAGCTCAGCATGGGTATAAGCTGGGAGACAAGACAGCTTGGTTTTCGGGTAAAAACTTAATATCTGAAGAGCATCTATTAAAAGGAATTTGTTCTCATTATGATTTTATAAATAAAATTAAATTCTACTCGACATTCCATATAAACCAGAATAATTTTGACATTTACTGGAACTCATTAAACCATTTTCAGCCAGAATTTATAGTTGGATTTCCTTCTAGTGTATATGAGATATGTAAAATTGCTGATAGTAAAGGACTCAAACTGCGAAATAAGGTAAAAGTTTTTTTCCCTACAGCAGAGACGGTATTGCCTGAGTATAGAGAGCTTATAGGTAAAATTATGGGCTGTAAGTTAGTGGATCAGTATGCCTCTTCCGAAGGAGCGCCTTTCATCTTAGAGTGTGAAGCTGGGAATATGCATATTCATCCGTTAACAGGTATATTTGAAGTCGTTGATGAGAATATGCAGCCTGCGCAGGAAGGTGAGATTTTAGTGACTTCATTTACCACAGAAGGAACTCCATTAATACGTTATCAAATTGGCGATCGTATCAAACTTGCTCCGCAGGAAAAACAATGCCTCTGTGGTTCATGCTTTCCTCTAGTTGAAAAAATTGAAGGCCGCTCAACTGATTATATTCAGTCACCAACTCATGGAAAAGTGAATCTGGGTAATATTAGTAATAGTACTAAAAATATCGCAGGCATTATCCAGTTTCAAGTAATTCAAAAAGAATTAGATCGTGTGAATGTGTTGGTTGTTGCTAGGCCGGACTTTGTTGCTAAAGAACAAAGTAAATTTAAAAAAGCCTTAGCAGAGCGTTTTGGCCCGCAGCTAGAGATTTGTTTGCAAGTAGTTGATGAAATACCAAAAGAAAAAAGTGGTAAATTTAGATTTGTTAAAAACAGTCTTAACATATAGAGATAGTGCATGTCAGATCTAAATTGGATTTATACCTACGGTTTTGTTGGGATTAGGTTATTTGAATTACCTAGTTTGTTTATATGCTTGTTATTAATATTAATAGGTGGTTATAAACTTAAAATCTCAGTTAAGTACCAGACTGTACTAGCATTACATTGTTTTTTGCCATTCGTTTTAAATGATGTGTTGTTTAGTGTTAATTATATGCCTGATCAATATAAATATTGGTATGGCGTTAATGATTTAAGAAATGGGAATATTGGCTTTGTTGAAGCATTAGCGAGTGGTAAAAATACTGTACAAGCTAGTGTCTTTTTTGCATTAATGCCATTTCCTACTCCTGTATCGCCTATTAGCTTGGGGTTTTATAACACTTTTATTTATATAGTTTTATTTTTTATACTTTATATAAAAAAAATATTTACGAAGCTATCTTTGTGGTTTTACTTATTGTTTCCAAGCATGGCTTTGTATACGGCTCTGAGCTTAAGAGAGACGTTAATATTTTTCTTTATGACTTTGGCGATAATCTTTGCTCGTGAGTCTAAAGCTTTAAAGAGTGCTGTTTGTATTATTCCAATATATTTAATTAAGTTCCAGAATTTTTATATTGTTGGTCCAATAGTATTGCTTTACTTCATATTCAATGTTGCCAAGAAAGGTATGAGTCTGACTAAAGCAGTAATTATTGGTGCCATTGCTTTAGCATCGTTACTAGCCTCTGCTCCTATTGCTCTACCTTTAGTTAATAAGTTTAGAGTGGCTATGTTCGTCGAAGATGGTGGTGATGCAGAAGATATTGAACTTATTACAGGTGCAGGAGACTTTGTATTTCAGGGTCTTACTTCAGGTTTCTATTTTCTCTCCAAACCACTGCCTTGGGAAGCAACTAGTGCCTTACAGTTAATACAGTCACTTGAAAATGTATTTGTTTTGGGTGTTTTATTTTTAATTACTCGACAAGCTTGGAGGAAAAATTTAGATAAGCTTGCTTTTTGGTTGCTATTTATGGCGCTAGCAATGTCGGTATATGGTTTGGTTGTTGCAAACTATGGGACAGCTGTTCGCTATCGCTATGCTTTCGTAGTTATATATGTGTTATTCGTCTGTGCTGACTGTAAGGTTGATAAACTATTTCCAAATAAAAGAATATTGTTCTATAGGCAGTGAGTCTATACTAGTTTTATAGGAATAAAATTGAAAATATTATATATAATTAACGAGCCTTGGTTCTTCTTATCACATCGCTTGCCAATCGCTCTAGCGGCTCAAGAGCAGGGGTACAGAGTACACGTAGCTACTAGAGCTGGAAAAGCGGTTTCAGAAATCTTAGATAAAGGTTTTATTCATCATGAGATACAATTATCACGTAATGGTAGCAGTATACCAAGTGAGCTAAATAGTTTATTAGCGATTTGGAAGCTTATAAATAATGTTAAGCCTGATGTTCTGCATTTAGTTACTATCAAACCTGTTTTATATGGCGGTATAGTTTCTCGCTTTACATCCGTGAATAAAGTAGTGGCTGCCGTATCAGGGTTAGGTACTTTATTTTTGGCAGAAGGTGTAAAAGCAGACTTAAAACGAAAAGTTGGAATAGGCTTATATCGTTTTGCTTTACGCTCTAAAAAAACCACAGTTATACTGCAAAATCCTGATGACAAGCAGTTATTAATAGATTTAAAAGCTGTCAAAGCTGAGCAGACCACACTCATACGTGGTTCAGGAATAGACTTGACTGCCTTCCAAGCTTTCCGTGAAACTATCAATGATACGCCAGTAGTGACTTTCGCAGCACGTCTGCTATTCGATAAAGGATTAGCAGAATATGTGAATGCCGTTAAACTATTAAATAGAAAAGGTATAGTGGCCAATTATCAAATAGTCGGAGATTTGGATTCAGGTAACAATACTAGTGCCACAGAGCAAGATATTGAAGAATGGAAAGCTATTCCCAATTTAGTTGTATTGGGGTATCAGAAGGATATGTCTACTGTATTTAGAGACTCTAATGTTGTAGTGCTACCGTCTTATCGTGAAGGATTACCCAAAGTTTTGATTGAAGCTGCCGCATGTGGTAGGGCTGTGATTACTACAGATGTGCCCGGATGCCGTGATGCTATAGAAGAGAACAAAACGGGATTATTAGTTCCAGTTAAAGACTCGAAGGAATTAGCTAATGCTATTGAAAAGCTAGTGACAGATACTGAGCTTCGAGTAGAAATGGGTATTGCTGGACGTCAGCTAGCAGAGAGAGAATTTGCGATTGAAAAAGTGATAGAGCAGCATCTATCTATTTATCAGCAAACCAATTGAAATTTGATTTAGGATATCTATCCATGAGTAATAAACATAGATTACTTCTCACTGGGGCAACTGGGTTTGTTGGCAGTGCTATACAAAAACGTATTGTAGCAGATGGGAGCTATGATTTAACGATTGCTGTGCGTAATGTTAATGAGCAGTCGGACGCTGTACGGATTGTCAAAGTTGATGATTTGACAACTAGCACTGATTGGAGTGATGCACTAAAAAGTGTCGATGTAGTTGTTCATACAGCTGCTCGTGTGCATGTAATGGATGACAAGTCTACCGATCCTTTAACTGAGTTTCGTAAAGTAAATGTGGAAGGGACTTTAAATCTAGCTCGCCAAGCAGCTGATTCAGGTGTAAAGCGTTTTATATTTATTAGCTCAATTAAAGTTAATGGTGAAGGCACGAAGATCGGTAAACCTTATACAGAAGGTTCTAAGCCTAATCCTACCGACCCTTATGGCATTTCAAAATATGAAGCTGAGCAGGGTTTACTCAAGTTAGCAGAGACTACGCCATTAGAAGTTGTAATTATTCGTCCTACTTTAGTATATGGCGAAAATGTAAAAGGTAACTTCCATTCTTTAATGAAATGGACTTATAAAGGTATTCCACTTCCTATAGGTGGCATCAAAAAGAACCTACGTAGCTTAGTGTCTGTAGAGAACTTAGTTGATTTTATTATTACCTGTATCGAGCACAAAGATGCTAAAAATGAAGTTTTTTTGATATCTGACAATGATGATATTTCTACCGCTGGTTTGTTAGAAGAGATATCAAAAGGCTTAGGCGTTAAAAACAAAGCGGTAAATATACCTGTTGAATTTATTAATACGGCAGCAAGTGCAGTTGGTAAGTCAGGTGTGGCTCAAAGGTTATCAGGCTCATTGCAAGTAGATATTAGTAAGGCTAAAACCTTATTAGGTTGGAAGCCTAAATATTCAACTAGTGATTCCATTCAAGAAACTGCTAAATGTTATAAGTCAAGTTTAGCAACTTCCCAGTCTATGCCTTTACAAAGACCATTGGATATTATGTTCTCAGCTGCGGGGTTAGTAGTAGCGTCACCCTTGTTAATTGGTGCAACTGCTATTGGTTACTTGGATACAGGCTCGCCTTTATTTGTACAAGAACGTGTCGGTAAAGACCAAAAGCCCTTTAAACTAGTGAAGTTTCGTACTATGAAAGTAGATACAGCGTCTGTAGCGAGTCACCTAGCTGATAATAGCTCTATCACTAAATTGGGTAAGGTATTACGCAAGACCAAACTTGATGAACTGCCACAGCTGATTAATGTATTAAAAGGCGAGATGAGCTTAGTCGGACCGAGACCTAATCTATTCAATCAAGAGGAACTCATAAAAGCCAGAACAGATCAAGGCGTTTATGACGTGTTACCTGGTATTACAGGGCTAGCTCAGTTAAGTGGCGTAGATATGTCTACTCCCAAGCTTTTAGCCAAAACTGATAAAGAAATGATCGATAATCTCAACTTGAAAAATTACTTTTACTATATTGCTAGAACAGCTTTAGGTAATGGTAGTGGCGATGCGGTTAAATAAAATTCAATCTTGGAAAAGTAATCAACTATGCCTAAAAAATTAACCACGCTAATCAGTATTAGCATGTTATCTGCTCTGTCTACGTTATCAATGAATGCTACTGCGCAAAACCTCTATATGAATGACTTGCGCTTAAAGGCTGATATCGACTGGCTCAACACTCAAGGCGTCACTCAGATCAGTACGAGCACTTGGCCGTTGACGGCTAATGAGATTGAGCGCGGACTATTGGGCGCTCAGTTAACTACGCCTGTGCAGCGGCAAGTCGTGCAGTCTATCCAAACCCGTCTTAATAAAGATCGTGAGTCCTTAGTTAAAGCGACTGGCGAGCTCTCTATACAGACCGATCGTCAACAGCTGCCACAAAGCTTCGGCGATGATAAACTCGCCGGGCAGCAACTTAGCGGTTCAGTCGGACTTAGCGAAGCCAATTGGGAGTTTAATCTGCAGGCTAATGTCAAGAATGATGAGCTCATAGATGATGATTCTGACGTCAGCTTTGAAGGCTCTTATCTGGCGGGTATGGCTGCTAACCAATGGCTAGTCGCGGGTAAGATTCCGACTTGGTGGGGTCCTGGACATGACGGTAGCCTGATTCGCGGTGATGCTAGTATCCCGGTGACCGGCTTTACCATGCAACGTGATACGCAAACTGCGCCTGATTATAAGTATTTAAACTGGGTCGGACCTTGGCAGTATCAGCTATTTGCTGGGCAATTGGATGATTATGATGCGGTTCCTGACGCTAAGCTATTTGGCGCGCGTCTAACCGCTAGTCCATTGCCTTGGTTAGAAGTCGGCGCTTCACGTAGTTTTATGTGGGGCGGCGAGGGTCGACCTGAAAGTTTAAGCTCCTTTGGTGATGCCATATTAGGTACTAGAGATAACGACTCTACTGCTGGCAATACTGACGATGATCCTGCTAATCAGCTAGGCGGTTTTGACGCTAGAGTTCAGTTATCCTCATTGATCAATGTTCCAGCTAGCTTCTATGCACAATACATTGGTGAAGATGAAGCGGGCGGCTTACCTGCTAAAAACATGTACTTAGCTGGCGCAGACTATGCATCAAGCTACCAAGGCCTGCCTTATCAGGTTTATGCTGAGTATGCAGACACGCGGAGTAGTGGCGATGTCAAAGGCGTATCGTATGATCATTTTCTCTATACCGATGGTTACTATCAGCAAGGCTATCCGCTCGGTCACGCTCTTGGCGGTGATGCAGAGAGCATATCAGTAGGTGGCAAGCTATGGCTAGATAGTCGAAACTTTATCAATGCCAAGCTGCAGCATGCGAAGGTAAACCAAGCCGATGAAGCGATTAACCAAGCCTATCCAACAACGGATAAGCTCACCGCTGTCGATGTTGCATGGGAGCACCAGCTGCAGCCGCTGACCAAAGTTAGCACAAGATTATGGGCTGTAGACTCAGATATAGAATCAACCGATATCGGTGTTGGTGTCGGTATTGAGCTGACAACCTATTAGGCTGTGTCGTCATTTTTAGCCTATTTTGCCGCTTTCGTTCAGATTGAAAATACACCCTAATTATTAAAAACAATAAGATTCAGTAATAAAAAATCGGTCTGCTAGTAGACCGATTTTTTGGTTTAGATACAGCGCTATTACAATAATAGATATAGTCAAAATATCCTAAAAACGCGACGGTATTGCTGATATCAATTTTTTGTGGCCTCTGTCTGCGCTGGCACAGCAAGTAAGAAAAATTGATATCAGTCATGCATCATAATGTCATACACCCATTTTATTTATTATTGGCTATATAAGGCAGAAGGAAATAAAAAGTGTTTGTATTCGATCAGTGCTCACTTAGTAAGCACTATTAAGAAGGTCGATAACTGATTTATTAAGAACGTTTACAACGGCTACTTTAGTGAGAAAATAGCAAATATTTAATTATTGCTATTAAGTAAAATTAAAATCTTCTTAACCGTCTAGAGTCACGTATACTGAAAATGCTCCATATATAAAATATGCCCAAGGATGAGCACTAAAATCAATATAAGGATATTCAGATGCTAGGAAAAATGATGTATCAGCCGCTGCTCATTAGCAGCCTCATTGAGCACGCCGCCCAATATCATGGTGATACCGCTATCTTGTCAAAAGAAGTCAACGGCGAGATGACCAAGAGTGATTGGCTGACTGTCTCCAACAATTCAAAACGCTTGGCAAATGCGCTACAAACACTGGGGCTGAAGCCATCAGAGCGTATCGCAACTTTGGCATGGAACAATCGCCGTCATCTAGAAGCGTGGTACGCAATCTCGGGTAGCGGTATGATTTGCCATACTATCAATCCCCGCCTATTTCCTGAGCAGCTTGCCTACATTATTAACGATGCAGACGATCAAGCTTTGTTCTTCGATATGACTTTTTTGCCGCTGATTAGCGCCATTAAAGAGCATATCAAAGGCATTAAGCATTTTATTTACTTGGGCGATAGGGACGAAAAAGTCTTAGAGCAGTTGCCGAATGCTCTGTTCTTTGATGAATTGTTGGCAGATAATAGCCCTGATTTTGACTGGCCGCAGTTTGATGAAAAGCTGGCAAGCTCACTCTGTTATACCTCAGGGACGACAGGCAATCCCAAAGGCATCTTGTACTCTCATCGCTCCTCAGTCCTGCATGCGATGGCTTTGTGTATGCCGGATGTGTCCTCGTTATCTGCCCAAGATGTCTTGCTACCAGTCGTGCCGATGTTCCATGTCAACGCGTGGGGCACACCTTATGCCGCTGCTCTGACGGGCTGCTCTTTGATACTGCCTGGCCCCAATCTTGATGGAGACAGCTTGGTGTCTGTCATTGATGACTATAAAGTGACGGTGGCTTTGGGCGTGCCAACTATTTGGCAAAGTTTGCTAACCGCTGCCAAAAACAGAGGCAGTAAGCTGGACAGTATGACGCGTACAATCGTCGGCGGTGCAGCATGTCCGCCATCAGTTATCAAAACCTTTAGAGAAGACTTTAATTGTGATGCGATACATGGTTGGGGCATGACCGAGACCAGTCCACTTGGCACGATGAATCAGATAAAAGCCAAGCACAAGTCGCTCAGTAAAGAAGAGATTAACGAGCTGCGTAAATCGCAAGGTCGCCCTCCTTATGGTATCAAGATACGTCTGATGGATACGGAACAAAAAGACCAGCCAGTTGCTGAAGATGGCGAGTCACAAGGGCGCTTGCAGATTCGCGGGCATTGGGTCATTGATGATTATTTCACTGAAAATAAAGATGCCATCACTGCCGATGGCTGGTTTGATACCGGTGATATCGCCACGATTGATGCTGATGGTTATATGAATATCCGTGACCGCTCAAAAGATTTGATCAAATCAGGAGGCGAGTGGATATCTTCTGTGGAACTAGAAAACATCGCTGTGGAGCATCCAGAGGTTAAGATGGCCGCAGCGATTGCAGCGACCCATAAGCAATGGGGCGAGCGTCCAGTGTTGATTGTCGTCAAAGAAGCGGGTTCGGCAGTAGATGAAGCGCAGATTCTTGAATTCTACCAAGGTAAAGTGGCCAGTTGGCAAATACCTGACAAAGTCGTCTTTGTCGATAATATCGTGCTCAACGGCGCAGGGAAAATGATGAAAAATAACTTACGTGATGAGCATGGTGATGTCTTGCTTGCTTAATCATATTTTTTATGAAAAAGTCCGCAAATAAGCGGACTTTTTTTATTTAACGTGCTTTATTCTAGACTTTCGGCATCATTGCGTTTCACAATTTTATGCTGATCTTCTGTGCTATCGACTTTCCAGTAGCTGGATATGTATAAATGCGTTTTTGGTATTGGACGCTCTACTTTAAAGTATTGACGTAGGGCGCGCATACTATGGAATTCACATGCCGCCCAGACCGCAGGTTGCCCTGCTAGCCAAGTAAGCGTTTTAGTATGTTCAAGTAATGGGCTGCTTTCTGCATTTGGATGTGCGTTTATTACCCAATGAATGTCAACGTTGTCTGGTTTTTTAAGTAGTTGCTTATCTGCTTCAGTGCTCACCTCAAGGACTGCATAGCCGCGTGCGTCCGCAGGTAGTTGGGCAAGATTGACGGTAATCGCCGGCAGCGCTGTCATGTCACCGATCAATAAAAACCACTCTGCCTCATTATTAATCAGCTTCTTTGGTCCAGGGCCGCCTACCCATATTTGCTCACCCACTTGGGCGTTACGTGCCCATGTTGAAGCAGGGCCTTCTGTCTCATGCAGCGCAAAATCGACATCTATCTCATTATCACGCTGGGCGCTGACAGTATAGGTGCGCATCAATGGTCGAGTGTCATCGCCTTGAGAAAACATCAGCTTGATATAAGCACTTTCTTGATCTGCTGGAAAATCAGTCAGTTCAGCACCGCCAAATGTGACGCGGCACATATGTGGCGTGATGTATTTGGTCTGAATGACTTCAAGCAATCTTGGATTGGGTTTTGCCATTTTAATACTTCCTTTCATTCCATTGTTTAATACCATAATGCATCATTCGAGAGAAAGCCAATCTATAAGACTGACATTCTCTGGTAATTGTAAGTCCTACATTGCCTAAAAATGGGCTTTTAGGCTGACGGACATTTGGCGTTCAGACCCCATCCAGCAGTTATTAATATCATAACAAGCGCCGACGTAGGTCTTATCAAACAGATTGTTGATACTCGCGCCGACAGTGAGCATCGGATTGATTTGATAATTGCCGCCGATATCTACCAAAGTCACGCTTGGCAGCGCATCTGAATTTTGTTTGTCAAGTTGCATACCGCCTTCATAGCGCACGCCAGCATTGAGTGTCAGTTTGTCTGTGGCGTAATAGTCTGTCCAAAGTGTGGCTTTATGCTTTGCCGTTTGTGCTGGGGTGTTGCCGATCACATTAGGGTTGAATTCATCCTCTGTAATCTCAGCATCGGTATAGCTGTAGCTTGCATTGATATCTACCCAGTCATTGAGCATGTGGCTGCCTGAAACTTCAAACCCTTTGGACGTAATTTCACCCGTTTGTGTTTGACTTCTATAGTTGATTTCGTCAGCCACCACTACATTTTTTTGGGTGATATCAAATACTGCTAATGTCCCTTGTGTGGCGCGATCGGCGGAGAGATATTTGACACCAGCTTCTAGTTGATCGGCGGTGGTGGGTCTGAAGGCTTCATTGGTAATGAAATTACTGCCAACGACTGGCTGAAAAGACTGAGAATAGCTGGCATAAGGCGATAGTCCATTATCAAAGTCATAGATAGCTGCGAGACGACCACTGGTTTTCGAGGCATCATTGTCAATAGTTTGATCACTATAGATGGCACCTTCAGAAGCCTTTGTCTGCTTAGTGATACTATCAAAATTATCGTGACGTAAGCCGGCTACTATCGTCAAATCTTGCCATTTCATCTCATCCTGTACATAAAACCCAAGCTGGCTTTGTTCGATGTCTTCATCTTGACGATAAGCGTCTAAAGGCAACATATCGGCATTGATTTTCGAAAAATCTGGGTTAGACAAATCAAGGTTTGGCGTGCCGTCCGCGCCAGCATCATAATAGGTGGCGGTGCTGTCTGTTTCTTGATACTCAATACCAAATAACAGGTTATGGGAGGTATTGGTAGTATCCAGCTGATAAGCAAGCTGATTGTCAGTGGTCCAGTTGTTCATACTTTCATCAGTGGTGTAGGCCACACGGTTTAGTATTTTGTCACTGCCGCTTACAAACCCGCTGTTGTACATATTACGCTGCTGCGCGTCGGCATCGGTATAGCGCAGAATGTGCTTGAACGTCAACTTATCATTGATGTCCCAGTTCACTGTGACACTGGGCATGAATACTTCTTTGCTAAAGCGATTCCATTTGTCACCCGCATAAGCATCACTGCTCAGTTTTCCATAGCTGGCATTATAGACAGTGCCAACGGCAGGTAGCGGAGTGGAGGGCACCATCTCTGGATCATCTTGATAAAACAGATTGGCAAGGACGGACACATCCTCTGTAGGTTGCCAGTCCAATGACGGATTGATCAGCGTGCGTTCTTCTTCTGTGGTCTGCATCTGCCCATCTTTTTTGCGTTTTAATGCCACTAGACGATAATTTAGCGTGTCTGAGATAGGTCCTGTGGTATCGACAGCCACTTCTTTTAAGTCTTGATTGCCGAGTCGCAGCTGCACTTCAGACGCTTGGGTGCTTTTGGGGGTTTTAGCGACTTGATTGACCATGCCACCTGGGGATGCATAACCATAAAGCGAGGATGCTGGTCCTTTTACCATTTCGACTGCTTCTGTTGCGTAAATATCGACTTGTGGCATCAGGTTCCAAGCACCATCGTAGGGCAGTCTTAAGCCATCATAAAAATTGGAGTAAGTTTTAAAACCGCGAATGTTGTATTCGTCAAAGATCGATACGGTACCGCGACTTTCAGCACTCACCCCTGGCTCATAACGTAATGCAGCATTGACACTGTCTGCTTGGCGTTTTTGCAGTAATGCTTGATCGATTCTTGTATAGCTCATGGGCGCATCATTGGGATCTAATGCAGTTTTTGTACCTGTACTGCGATAGCTGTCGGCATAGACAGTAATGCTATCTAAGATGGCTGATGGTGTCGCAGTCTCATCAACATCATTATCAACGTCGTTCTCTACACTATTTTCGATGTTATTCGGTATCGTCTCAGCGTAAGCGGCGTGACTCAGACCCATTGCCAATCCCAGTTGCACGGCGAGTGTTAAACGTTTTTGACGAATGGATGTAGACGTTGAGATAAAACGCATCATAGCTCCTATAAATTATTATGAAATACTAAAAATTAAAAAAGGAATAATAACATTAATGATTATCATTATCATAAAAAATTTACAAATAAAGAGTTTTTGGAGATATTGTATGCAATAGAGCGATGCATACATCGTCAAAATGTATTGTATGTATGCTCTAAATTGGTGTGAGTCAAACAGATTTATATAGACTAAAAATATCTAATATGATGATAATTTCTTACTATAAACGATGGTGTTTAAATCGGTTTCCTCGTATGATACAGCCGTCTATTTGAAATCAACTTTGAGATCAATAAGTGGACAGGATTTATTAAAATTCTTGATAGATTTAGGTTATTCATTGAGCAGCCAGAGATTGTTAAAGGTCATATTTATGAACAGAGGCACCCATCAACCAACTAACAATCAACGCTATTTTACGGTATGGCGCTGGCATTTTTATGCAGGCATGTTTGTCGCTCC
Source organism: Psychrobacter sp. GW64-MNA-CIBAN-0177 (assembly GCF_040309585.1). NCBI lineage: Bacteria > Pseudomonadati > Pseudomonadota > Gammaproteobacteria > Moraxellales > Moraxellaceae > Psychrobacter > Psychrobacter sp. GW64-MNA-CIBAN-0177. Next base: position 40,433 of record NZ_JBEOOY010000008.1, on the reverse strand, counting down.
TTTTTTAGTTATTTTGGTGTGTACAGGGCTTGGGATGATACTCATGTCTAACACCTCAGGGCGAGACAATGACCGTGTGACTGTGCCTACCCCAGAGTCGATGGTGCAAGCACCTGTCGCTACCCAAGCCCCTATCTCCACTCAAGCTAAGAACGCGCTCAACACGCTGCCCGATAGCACATTGGTAAAATACATTGCTCCTCGTGAGAACAATACGGTGGCCTTGTTTCAGGTGGTGTCAGAAGGGCATGACAATATGGTGTCGGTGAATCCTTACACGGCCGATATTGTTGACAGCATACCTACTAATAGTAGTTTGTATAACACTTTTGATGCTATTCATAGTGATTTGCTATTGGGTAAAGTCGGTGACTATATCCAAGAAACCACGGCCTCCTTGACTATTTTAATGATTTTAACGGGATGGTATCTGTGGTGGAAAAAACGTAAATCTTTCAAAGCCATGTTGGTTCCTGATGACAATACCACGCTGAAGAAAAAACGCCCATTTTTTCGAACCATCCATGCGACGCTAGGCAGTTGGATATCTATTGTGTTGTTATTTTTCTGCATTTCAGGCATGGCGTGGGCTGGTATTTGGGGCGAGCGAGTCGTGCAGGCATGGAGCCAATTTCCCGCAGGTAAGTGGGGCGTTGCGCCCATACCGCTTTCAATTGACCCCAGCCATAAACACCATGCTGGTATGGATATGACTAACGCCGCGCCGCACGTTCATGGTGCCACGCCAGCCGTGGCTCCCACACATGGTGATGTATTAAACACGGGCAGTACCAAAGATGTACCTTGGGTGCTTGAGTTGACACCGATGCCCGTATCAGGGACGACCATGGGTAAGAATGGTATCGCGCCAAATATACCTATTATGATTGATACGGTGGATCGCTTTGTCCGTGAAATTGGTTTTGAAGGACGTTATCAGATGAATCTACCTCAAGGCTCGACTGGGGTATGGACGATTAGCCAAGATTCCATGAGCTACGATATGAAGAGCCCAACCGCGGATCGTACCGTACATATCGATCGTTATTCGGGTAAGGTTTTAGCAGACATTCGCTTTAATGATTACAATCCCTTTGGCAAATTCATGGCAGCAGGTGCCGCTATTCATATGGGTACGCTGGGATTATGGAGCGTGCTTGCCAACGTTTTATTTTGCCTATCGGTCATTGCTATTTCTGTGAGCGGTTATGTTATGTGGTGGCAACGCCGTCCACGTCATTCCAGTGAAAAAGTGGGGCTAAACCCACCAGCACGCGGTCAAAGTTTTTCTATCTGGTGGCCGTTTGCAATTCCCTTACTGCTTGTGTCTATTATTTTTCCAACCGCAATTATTGCTATTATCGTCATCGGATTATTAGATTTTCTATTAATATCGCGTGTTGGATTTTTACAGAAGCTATTAAAATAAAAGAGAAGTTCAAAAATTCATTCTTATCTAAATAAAAGCGGGGCAGCTTTCTAAAAGACGCCTCTCTTTTTTATGCTCATTGTTTTATTCTCAAGTATTTTGTTCTTCAGGCCGTATTTATACCATTTTCAAAAACTTGAGTCGCAAGGAAGATGAGTGTAAGTACTATATTTTATAGACTAAGCAAATTTGACACTGCTAATCATATTTTTTGGCATTGGTATTACTTCAACATTGAGATGGCATCGGTACTGGCGCGTTGACGTTCTTCAGCATTCAGCTCGATCAATTTCCCCTCTTTCATCAGCAGCAATCGATCCGCATGCTCAAAGTAGCTGTCATCATGACTGATAATAAAAAGGGTTTTACCCAGCGCTTTTAGCTCAGGAATCAATGATTGATAGAATACGCGACGAAAAGCAGGGTCTTGGTCAGCAGCCCATTCGTCAAGTAACAGTATGTCCTTATGTTCAGCAACAGAGATTAACATAGCCAATCGTTTACGTTGTCCCTGCGATAATTTGTCCGTAGATAAGCGATGATCCGTCACACTGACTTTATCTTGCAAATTTAATTTATGCAGCCAAGTGGTTACTAGCGTCATATCAGGATCGCTGCCATGACTGCCAATCAATTGTTTAAAAAGATGCTGATCGCTAAAAATGGCAGAAAAAAGCTGTCGATAATCGGTATTATTTTTGGAGTCAATAAGCTGATTGTCTATATGTACAGAGCCAGTGGTAGGGGTAAAAATGCCTGTAATAATCTTTGCAAGGGTGGATTTACCGCTACCATTCGCACCAATCAAAAAGACCACATCGCCACGTCTTAAAGTGAGATTGACGTCTTGTAATATATCATTTGAGTGAGCGGTTTTTTCTGTTACTAAGGCAGACGTATCAGCATCACTGTTGTCGTAACGGTAGTGAATATCGGTCAAAGAAATAGAGTGCCAGTCTGTTGCGGCGGTGTCAGTGGCAAACGCTGAATGATAATCCGCTAGCTCCAATGATTGTATTTTGTCCAAGGCAACTTGCGCTGTTTGCATGGTTGGATAAGCACCAACCGCATGGAGCAGAGGTGACTGCATAAATAGAATGGTTAAAGAAAAAGTGGTCGCTACGCCCATGGGTATATCAAGATAGTTGGATACGGCAAACACCACACCAATCGCTGCAAACATCATGATGTTCGACCAGTTCACTGCCGATAAATGATAGGTATCCGCTTTAATAATTCGCTCTTGATAAGACTGGGCATGATTTAAAAAATCATGTTTGTAGAGTTTTTCGGCGCGGTGATGGTTCAACGCGAGCTCTTTACGGCCCTCTATTATCGATTGATAATCTGCATATAACTCATCATTGATCTCTCTGATGGCGGTGAGATGGTGATAGACATGTTTGACGAGAATAGTACTTATCCAAATGGTCATCACAATCCAAACCATGATAATCAGTAATAGTGGCAATGACAGCCAGCCCAAATAAAGAGCGACCCCAGTAGATAAAATCACCCCTTGTACCAATTCTGGCATGCGGACAAAGGCAACGGTAATTGATTGAATGTCTGAGGACAGGCTGGCGAGTAATCGTGCGCTACCCAAATGGTCTATTTGTGGGACGTTGGTATCGATGATTTGTTTGACCAGCTTGGTTCTGAGCTCATAGACAAACTTGTGACCGAGACGGGTTAAGGCATATTGTGATAAAAAAGTAGTGACCAATAGCAGGACAACCAAGGCTGAGAATTGACCCAAACTTGCCCACGATAAGGTATTAAAAACAGGCTGACTGATGAAGGTGTGATTGATGAAAGCGATGATGCCCACACTGACAGCCGCATTAACCAAATTAAGAAAGATAACTTTAAGAAAGGGCAGGCGATAGTGTGCCCAAATCATATGGTATAAAGAAACGGTGGTGCGAGAGGACATAATGGCTCAATAATAAAATGGTTTTTTGCGTATTTTTGATAGCAGAAAAGGGAGTAGGTTGTGCCTAATCCCTTTTATCTAAGTCTTATAAACATGGTTTAATGGGCAGGTCTTAAAAGTCGAAAGCCGCTGACACTTTTAGGGCAGTAGGCTCACTGGCATTTAAATACCCAGCACCCGCATAACCACCCACTGATTGCCAATAGTCCTCTCCTGTCACGTTAGTAACCACGCCTTTTAGCGTCACGTCTTGTCCAGCAAGCATGGTTTTGTAGCGAGCACCTAGATCTAGCGTGGTATAACCGTCGACTTTTAAGCTATTGGCGGCATCGGCATAACGTGCGCCTGTGTGAATGATATCACCGGTCACTGTCAATCCTTCAACTGCTGCTAAATCATATTCTAGGTTGACGTTGCTTTGTAGCATGGGCAGTCCGATGACTCGGTTGCCGTCGAACGTCACATCGCCCGTGTCTTTTTGCTCAGCCTTTAAGTAAGTAACACCAGCATTGAAGCGCATGTTTTCGCTCGGGCTACCAAATACAGTCAATTCTACCCCTTGATGGCGATTTTCTCCAGCAGCGGTAAACGTGTTTGAGTCATTGATATAAGCACGCGGCTCATCAGTGCGGAATACCGCCAAACTACTGCCAATCAGACCATTGTCATACTTAACGCCAACCTCAGTTTGCTCACTTACATAAGGGTTTAAATTTTGACCACCATTGGTGACAGCACCACCATTATTAGTCAGAGGTGCCCTTGCGCCTGGCGCTAGGCTTTCGATATAGTTGCCATAAACAGACCAGTCCATGCTCGGTTGATAGACGATACCGATACTTGGTGTCCACTCACTTTTATCGTAATCTGCCGTTTTAGCCTGAGTGTTAGGATCATAGCTGGTGGTTTTTAAATTCTGATGACGCACGCCTAAAGTGGTTTTTAGTTTGTCATCGAACAATGATATGGTATCGGCTAGCGCAAAGCTTTGGAATTGCTTCTCGTTGGTTAGTTTTGGATCGTCTAAGTTACCACCGAAGATTGCTGTGCTTGTAAAAGGGACCTCAGCGTAGTCAATAGGGCGATATAAATTGGTCGCGGGTTGATTACCAAAATCATAGGCGAACGCCCCTTTTTCTTCTTGGTCATAGAGATCCGCTGCTAGTACCCAATTATGAGCCACTTCACCTGTTTGCCATTTACCACGCAGACCGAGCTCAGCACTTTGTACCAAATCTTTTCTAGAATTATCAAAGCGATAAAACGTACCTGCACCATCAACATTGTTGACGGTTAGATTGGCCAGTGAGTTTTCTTCCTCACCACTTCGCACACCGTAAGCACCATAAGCGGTAATATTATCAGTAAAATCATATTCTCCTCGAATGGTACCAAAGACATCTTCTTCATCTGAATACGTCCAAGGCTGCGCCCAATTCTTTGAGCCGTCTGGTGCTTTTGGTACTCTAGAAACACCAGCAAGTGTGACACTAGGACGGGTCTCTTTAAGCTTATTGTCTTGCCAGCCCAAATCTGCTGATAGTCGATACTGATCGCCTCTATAATCTAATCCTAACGCTGCCAGACCCAGTGTTGAAGATTCATCATCAATCGCGCTGTCGCCATCTTGATAAGCGGCATTAAAGCGCATGCCAAACGCATCATTAGTACCAAAGCGATCACTGACGTCTACGGCAACTTTGCCTTGATCGCCCTGACCATAACCGAGTGTCACCTTACGTAGCGGGTCATTGCCAGCTCGTTTGGGTAGCAGGTTAATTGTACCACCGGCATTACCACCACTTGGTGCTGCGCCATTGAGCATGGCTGATGCCCCGCGCTGAACTTCAACACGCTCGAATAATTCAGTAGCGATATACTGTCTTGGTAATATGCCGTATAGACCGTTATACATGGTGTCATCAGAGGTTGTGATAAAGCCGCGCATAAAGTAGGCTTCTTGAAAGTTGCCAAAGCCTCTGGCGACACGAACAGTCGGGTCTTTTTTGAGCAAGTCGCCCACACTTTGCGCTTGTTGATTGCTGATATATTCATTGGTATATGAGGTAGTGGAGAACGGCGTATCCATGATGTCTTGATTGCCCAAGATTCCGACGCGGCTTCCTGTCGCTACTTGACCCCCTTCATAGGCACCTGGTAAGCCATCGGCTGACGCATCGGCGCTACTGGTCACGACAATCGTATCGAGTACCACACTTGGGGTATCTGCCTGGGTATCTGCTTGGGCATCAGTACTTGCCTCTGTTTGTGCCCACGCAGCTTGACTCGCACCCAGTAATATTACCGATGTGGACAGACAAGATGAGCACAGTGATTTTAGTGAAAATGGATGGCGAGAGATACTCAAGAGATTAGGGCGAAATAAAGCAGAATATAAGCGAGACAGTTGCATGAATATTTCCAGCATATAGGTTAAATGCTTATTATAATGATAATCATTTTCATTACAATGTATTACTGGATTAAATCTCAATATATTTTTATCGTGTTAAGTGGAATTTTTGCCAAGCAGTATAGCTAGCTGGCAAAAGTTGATAAAAAATATTACTTTAGTTTCAATGATGATTGATTGCTAAATTTATGAGCCATCACAAATAGTTGACAAGTGGCTAGATGCCTTCTGTTCATAATTAAACATCTGCCATTCGTAAAAAGGCGCTTTTTATAGAAACATGCTACTTATAAAAAAGATAATGATTACTGCGCACGCCAATAGACTTTGATAACCATGTCTTGGCGTGATAGACCCAGTGTTGATTTTAATTGCTGTCGTAATGATTTGATATCCGCTGCTTCCAGAGCACCCCATACTTTTTCAATTTTGATAGGCAGTCGCGCAAATTGTGTATTTAATAATGCCACTATTTGCTCAGTAATATCAGTTATTGGGGTATTAATCAGCTGGCACACATTATCTTGCAAAAAATGCGCCTCATGGCGTAGTGGATTACTGAGCGTTAGGGTATGTAGATAACGGATATCGTCTGGATCATTAGTGATGGCAATGACGAGGGGCGGCAATGGATTCTGCCAGTTTTCCAATAGATTGGCCACCGTAGGCAAGGAGGTTTCATCACAGATAAGTAAGCACTGACCAGTGCTGAGATGCTCTATTTTCTCTGGATATTCACGTACTGTTTTGATTTGACTGCCACAGTTAAGTGCGCGTGCCCAATTGCCTCCTGCCGTGTCGCCATGAGTATAAACGTCTATCCACGCTTGGACAGACGAGCTGCTCGAATCTCGCCATGCTTTTCGCAAGGTATAGTAGCGCTGCAAAGGTTTGTTGCTATCTTTTGACTGGTGTTTTGTAGCAGATAGACCGTCCGCATCTAGCTCAAACAGATACGCGTAGCCCGGATGAGTGAGTGGCGTACTATCAGGTGCGGTTACCAGCAGTCGATACATGTTGGGGCTGGCGTAGTAGCTGTTGAGGATAGTAAAGTGCTGCTCTTGAAGCTTGATCGTACGCTTACCAAGCTTATTGGCAGAGGTTTGCAATAGCGTTATATATTGCTCTTGTAGCGTCATCGACTCACTAATCGGCGCCGTAAAATTGATAAAATATTGACTGCTGAGAGTAGTGGTATTTGCTAAAGCACCGTTGTTATGATTGGTGGTTGTGACATCCATTAATATCCCACATCCGTATATAGCTCTTTTATCGAGGCGATATCATGCTCACTCACTGTCGTGCTAGTAAAGGCATTGATAAACATAGCGAGTTCATCTTGATGCTCTTCATTGACATGATTTATAAACTGGTCTTTGTCAGCCATGTCTAACGGTGTTTTATCAATATCGTACTGAGCAAGTGGTTGAGCCATAACATGTCATCCAAGCCAAAAATTCAAATAATCGTTGAACGACATTATATATGTTAATGATAATCATTAACATATATATTACGCTAATAATCCTGTTTATCGATTGATTGTCAGTGAAAGTGGCTCATAAATGAAAGGAGTTGGCATATAGTCGATTCAATTTAGAAGTAGTACAAGGCAACCGAGTGTAGATGTATATGTGATACTTCAAGCGAGGTTAACGCTGTAATACTTTTATAGTGGAATGACTATAGATGCGGCTGATAATATCAGTTATGCTATCACTGTTTATGACAGCGCTTACTCAAGCAAAGGGCTGGTGTCGACAGTGAAAATAATCAAAACCGAGGGATAGGTATGTCTGCAAGCAAAGAAGAAATCGTCGCCTTTATGACGGCAGAGTTTCCACAAACCAAATGTAGGGTTGAGGCAGTAGATGATAAGGGTTCGACCTTGTCGCATGAAATAGGTATCAATGAGCTGCGACCTGGTGGCACGGTCTCGGGGCCAGTGTTGATGAGTATCGCTGATGTAGCCATTTATGTGGCGATATTGGGCAGAATTGGCATTGTACCGTTGACCGTGACGACGAGCTTAACCATTAATTTTCTGCGTAAACCCTCAGCAGACGCCCGCATCATCGCCGAATGCACGTTGATGAAAGTAGGGCGCACATTAATTGTCGGCGAGGTTTCTCTCTATTCAGAAGGCTCTAGCGACTTGGTGGCCCATGTGGTTGGCACTTATTCTGTACCACCAAAACCTAGAGAAAAGACGCAGATAGTTAATCCACTATAAATTAGATGACGTTATCAATTTTCTATAGCTGCAAACGGCGCAATCGCAGCGCGTTAGCAATCACCGAGAATGACGACAAGCTCATCGCTGCCGCTGCTATCATCGGACTGAGCAGAAGCCCAAATATGGGATAGAGCACACCTGCGGCAATAGGAACACCAAGTGCATTGTAGATAAAGGCAAAAAACAGATTCTGTCTGATATTGCGCATGGTGGCGTGGCTAAGCTTATAAGCTTTGGCAATGCCCATTAAATCACCTTTTAGCAGGGTAATGCCCGCACTCTCCATCGCCACATCGGTACCGGTTCCCATAGCGATACCAACATTAGCTTGCGCTAGCGCTGGTGCGTCGTTGATACCATCACCCGCCATAGCGACCAATTTACCGCTGTCTTGCATTTCTTTGACGATACGGTTTTTATCCTCTGGTGAAACATCCGCATGAACTTCATCAATACCTAATTTATTAGCGACTGCCTGAGCAGTTTTTTCGTTGTCACCGGTTAGCATCACAACTTTTAAACCTGCGTCATGAAGCAGTGAAATAGCCTCTTTAGTGCTTGGTTTAATAGGGTCAGCAACTGAAATAATACCAGCAGCTTTACCGTCTATAGCCACAAACATTACCGTTTCACCGTCTTTTCTACGGACATCAGCTTTAGTGGACAGCTCATTATCAAAACTATTTAGGCTTTCCATAAGCTTAGAGTTACCAATAGCGACTTTCTTACCATCGACCACGGCTTGTACGCCTTCGCCAGTAGTCGAATTAAAGTCAGTAGCTTTAGGAATAATGAGTGATCTTTCTTGAGCTGCTCTAACGATAGCTTCTGCTAAAGGATGCTCGCTAGCGCTTTCTACTGAGGCTACCAATGCGAGGAACTCGTCTTCATCTTGACCTACCTGCGCATCAATTGCGGTAAGCTCGGGCTTACCAGCGGTCAGTGTTCCGGTCTTGTCGACGACAATGGTATCGACTTTTTCCATACTCTCTAACGCTTCAGCATTTTTGATGAGGACGCCGTTTTGCGCGCCTTTGCCGGTACCAACCATAATGGACATCGGCGTCGCTAGACCAAGGGCACAAGGACAAGCAATAATCAGTACCGCAATCGCGTTAACCAAAGCATAGGTCATAGCGGGCTCAGGGCCGAATATCGCCCAGACAATAAAGGTTATGATAGAGGTGACAATAACAATAGGTACGAACCAACCCGCCACTTGATCTACCAATTTCTGTATAGGTGCGCGGCTACGCTGGGCTTCAGCAACCATTTGTACAATTTTAGATAATACTGAATCTGCTCCAACATTGACCGCTTCGACTAATAGCGTTCCGGTGCCATTTACCGTACCACCAGTCACTGTATCTCCTGCTACTTTTGATACAGGGATTGGCTCACCCGTCACCATTGATTCATCAACATTACTATTACCATCGATCACTGTACCATCTACGGGTAGTTTCTCACCTGGTTTAACCCGTAGCTTATCGCCAGTGACGACCTCATCAAGCGAGACTTCGATCTCTTCTCCGTTTTCGTCAACACGTCTTGCAGTCGGTGGAGCTAGCTCAAGCAAAGCTCTAATCGCACCTGAAGTTTGACTTCTAGCTTTGAGCTCTAATACTTGACCCAGTAGCACCAAGGTCACAATGACCGCTGCCGCTTCATAGTAGACTCCGACTTGACCAGAGGCATCTCTGAAACTGTCTGGGAAAATATCGGGAAAAAAGGTCGCGACAATACTAAAAATATAAGCAGCGCCTACGCCTATCGCAATCAAGGTAAACATATTTAGATTGCGGCTTTTTATAGACTGCCAGCCACGGACGAAAAACGGGGCGGCGCCCCAAAGCACTACAGGGGTCGCGAGCACTAACTCAGCCCATTGTAAGATCTTTGAAGAGATACCATACTGACTAAAGTCAACTCCAAACATACCGCTCATCACATATATTAATAGCGGTACAGTCAACACGGTACATATCCAAAAACGACGAGTCATGTCGTCAAGCTCTGAGGTGTCCTCTTCACCGATAGTAAGCGTTTCGGGCTCAAGCGCCATACCACATATCGGACAACCGCTATTTCTAACGTCTCTCACTTCAGGATGCATAGGACAGGTATATACCGTGCCATCGTAATCAGCAGGTACTTTATCGTATTTACCGCCTTTAACAGATTTTACTCCGCTACTATCAGTATCCTTTCCATGACAGCTAGCGTGACTATCATCTTTAGCAACTTCGTCTTCAGGTTTAAGAAACATGCCACATATTGGGCAGTCACTTTTTTCAACATCTCTTACTTCTGGATGCATAGGACAAATATAAATCGTGCCGTTATAATTTTCTGGTATCTTGTCGTACTTATTGCCTTCGACAGACTTTAACTCAGTACTATTATTAGCATCCGCTTTATGACAATGCGCATGACTGCCCTCATTACTGTTGGATTCAGCAACCTCGTCTTCAGGTTTGAGAAACATGCCGCATATCGGACAATCGCTCTTCTCAGTATCTCTAACCTCAGGATGCATCGGGCAGATATAAACCGTACCACTATAATTTTCTGGTACTTTATCGTACTGACCACCTTTGATAGATTTTTCATCGGCAATATGTTTCATAAAACCACTCCTTGAAGACAATAAATATTTATAATAAGTACAACTCTTAAAGCACTATCATCAATCCTCGATTGCTATTCATCTAATCATTAATCTAAAAACCTCTAAAAAATAATTTCTATACTTTTCAATTGGAATTTAGTTTTTATCACGCAAATACTTGAGCAGTGCCATGATTGTTAGTACTAGTACTGCGAAAAATAGTAGGGTGAATAACAAACAGATAAGCATCATAACCCAGCCCATGCCATACATCATTGAGCCGTTCATCATGCCATGCATTGACCCATTCATTATGATTTCTCCTCAGTCTAAACTGTGATCACTCCAACTCTTCAATTAATTTTTACTCGAACCGAAGAGGTTTACTGACTGTTAATATATCAATATCTTTAGCGCACTTTGGCGAACCAACGATATAGTGGCACGAACAAGATGGCGAAATACCAACCGTAAAGATATGATTCTACAAGTCCAATTAGAAAACCTGTCCATGTTAACCACTCAAAGCCAGGTAGTAGAGGTGCCCAAGCTTCGTGCATCGCTATCTGTTCGGGTGCGAGTAAACCAAAGCCTATGCATAACAGGTAACTAATAAGTAGAAACAACGATACACTATTGCCAACAGGGGCAATCCTCAAAGTACTTGTTGTTAAGTTTGATTTAGCCATCTTAATACTTCTTGTTATTACATGATGTCGTTCAAGCTTAAACCCATCAACCGTCCATCTGTCCGTTTTAAGCCTAAGAAAGCAGTGTGAGTAAAAGCTTTATGCTGTACTAATATTACTTCTTGATTCGTGAGGCGGCAGCGAGTTGACGCCATCTACCCCAACGAGGAATAAACATTGGCACTTGCCGTTTATAGGCAAGGTAATCTTCTCCAAATGTTTTGAGCATCTGTTGTTCCTCACGTCGAGCGAGCCATGTATAAACTAGTACAATAATTGGAAACAGAACGATTGAGAATAGTGTTGGCCAATGCACTACGCCTTCCCCGAACAGCGCAATAAACAACCCCGTGTACTGAGGATGACGCACGTAGGCATAAAGCCCCTCCGTCATCAAGCGGTTCTCACCCCGTGCTTTATGGACTTGGCGCCAACCTTGAGCAAAAAGACCGACTCCTAAAAATGCAATAGCATAGCCGAGTAGCATTGAGATCATCATGCCTGTCTCACCTAAACCAACAAGGGTCGACCATAAGCTAGCGCTGACATATTGGCTGTCCAAACCAAAAAACCGTACTAATAAATATATAGTGAGCGGAAAGCCATACATTTCTGCGTAAAGTGCAATAATGAAAGCCTGAACTACACCAGCACCCGCCCATTCACGCCAGTTCTTTGGTGCGAAATAACGGTAAAAGAACCAAGAAATCAGAACAATAACAATTAGTGCGAGACCCCAAGTTCCAGCGTGATTAAATGACTCATTCATAGCTTACTTTCCCTGTTGTCTTTATGAATATCGTATTGCATGAAATCAATTCTTGAAGATAGTAAGCAGACGCTTAAATCTATGCAATTTTTAACCAAACAATTTTCTGTAAACTCTTTGATGTTACTGTCAATGATGGTCTGCAAGCGTATCTTTTTCGATAGCTTTTTTCCTCGCTGAAGATTTCAGGTAAACCTGCTCAGCCACAGCAATCACTACAATAGTGACGACTGCTACGCCAAGTACGAATGGATCTGAGTTTAGTTTAATCCAGACAAAACCGCCGAGAACCAACAGGTCAAGAAGTATGGCCACTATAGGCACCCACATCACCGCCTTTATATCCTGACGAAGGTATCGCAAAACACCCCAATGAATGGCGATATCCATAATTAGATAGAAAACAATGCCAAGCGCTGCAATTCGTGATAAGTCAAATAACGTCGTAAAAGCTAAACCCAACACCACAGTATAGACCAACGTATGTTTTTGAACGCTTCCCGGCATTCCCAAATGACGATGAGGCACCAGCTTCATCTCAGTCAACATGGCAAGCATACGAGAGACTGCAAATATACTAGCAAGGAGACCGCCAGCAGTCGCTACCATTGCGATTGCTACTGTGAACCATAGACCATAGTCGCCAAGTGCTGGGCGTGCAGCAGCAGCTAAGGAGTAATCTTTGGTTTCGATAATTTCGGCAAGGGATAGATTGCTAGACACCGCGAAACCAACTAGAGTGTAAATTACTACGCAGACTGCAATTGAGATTATGATGGCACGGCCAACGTTACGATGGGGGTCTTTTACCTCCGAGCCACTGTTGGCAATCGTGGTAAAGCCCTTAAATGCTAGGATACCTAGCGCCGTTGCGCCAAGAAAGTTACCGACAGTACTCGCGTCTCCCACTGTAGAGGAATCAATTGCAAAGCTATCAGCCAGCCATACACCAACCAATCCGAAAATGAGAATGCCGACAATTTTCAGAATACCAATAAACGATGCGACCCCTTGGATCCAACGATTACTGAGCAGGTTAATCAAAAATGCAGCAAGAATAAGCGCGGCGCCAAGGATGGATACCATGCGACCGCTGTCATCGCCACCAAACAACTGCATCGTATATGATCCGAACGTCCGAGCCAAAAAACTTTGCGCTATAACCATAGAAAAATACATTAGTAAAGCATTGAAGCCAGTCGGTAAACGATCGCCGTATGCCTGATGTAAGTACATGGCGACACCGCCAGCCGACGGGTAGGCATTAGAGATTTTTATGTAAGAGTAGGCACTAAAAGACACAACGATTGCAGCGGCTAAAAATGCTAAGGGGAAAAGTGAACCTGTCATCTGAGCCATCTGCCCAGTCAATGCAAAAATACCGGCGCCAATCATGACACCGGTACCTAGCATAACTGTTCCTGCTAGTGTTAGGCTATCTTTTTGATACTGAGTATCTCTGTTTTGCTTCATGGCTATTTATCCTTTCACTACCTTTTTAACGAGTAGGATTTTAAATCTGCGGTGGATAAGATCTTTGAGTGAAGAGACCTATATTATTAGCCGTAACTATTCGATAGATCTCTATTTTCTTAGTTTAAAATACCTATTAATCTTGTAAGTCTTTACTCCAGCTCTGTAATGAGTGCTTGCATCTCAGCGATTTCACGCTTTTGTGCTTCGATAATGCCATCCGCCAACTCTCTTACCCGTGGGTCTTCTATATCGGCACGCTCACTGGTCAAAATAGCAATAGAGTGATGCGGAATCATGGCTTGCATCCAATCTACTTGGTCGACAGTTTGCTGCGAGCGCACACCCCATAGACCAAAGGCAAATAACACCACACTAACCCCATAGACCATCAAGTTTATCTTGGTTTTTTTATACATATTGCTCATAAAGGCGAGCATAATAATGGCCATCACAGCGCCCATATACAATGCCATATAAGCTCGGGTTTCACTAAAATAGACGTGATCCAATTTATAGGTATTAAAATACATCATGATAAACATCACCACTGTGGATGTTAATATCATCAAAGTGAACTTCACATAAGGATTTATACCCTGTTGATGGCTTTGATGATTCATATTCCCATTGTTAGCAGCATTGTTAGCAGTATTCATAATGTGACCTCTTTAAATTTAACAATATTGGTATAATGGACATTTTATAATTTAGAACCAGAACATTACGCCAGCGGTTACACTACTAGAGTCAACGGCTACGTTTTCTTGGCGGCGTAAGTCTCGTGCATCCCCTAAGGCTGATGCATAACTAAAACCAACGTAGGGTGATAATTGACGACTTAGGGTTTCATAAGCTAACCGAACTTCAGTTTCAAGCTCATTAAAACCTTTAGTAATACCGTTGTCAGTATCATCTTTACTGAAAGCAGTCAACTGCACTTCTGGTCTGACAATCCAACGCTGAGCTAAGCGCCACTCGTACGCTGTACCAAGATCAAGCTGGACTTGTCCATCAGTATATACGTAGGCTCTAGCGTCAGTCTCAACAAAGTACGGCGCTGTACCGACAATGCCAGCCATGATTGCGGACTTATCGTTTTCAGTATTATAAGCGACACCTGCTTCTCCGTTCCAATAGATACCGAGAGGCTTCCAGTAAGCGAGCGAGGTCAGACTATCGATTTCTTTATCACCTTCAGTTTGGGCACTACCCTCACTGCGTAGAGTGACACGATTGCTATCAGTGCCATACCATCCTTCAGCTTCAAAATCGATTTGATCGTCCTCAAACTGATAGCCTAAGGTTCCTACTGACACGCCCCATAATGGTGCACTACCCATCATTACCGGCTTATCATATTGTCCATAGGTAACACCATTAGAGTAATCTGAACTACGAGCATCGGCTGGAGCATCGCCACCTTGCATACTAGCCGTATCCATACTCATACTTCCATGATCCATACCTGCCATGTCCATGCCCGACATATCGCCTGACATATCCATACCACTGTGATCCATATTCGACATGTCCATTTTGCTATGATCCATCTCTGACATATCACCCGACATGTCCATCTCTGACATATCACCCGACATGTCCATACCTGACATATCACCCGACATGTCCATACCTGACATATCCATTCCGGACATGTCCATGCTACTGTGATCCATATTCGACATCTCAGCAGCGTTTGCTAAAGGTGACATTAGTAGTAGCAAAGATGACATGCCAATAAACGATAGACCTACTTTATATTTTTTCATAATAAGGCTCATATTCAAAGGTTTATTAAACAACAGCAACTTCTCTAAACATACCGGCTTCCATGTGATAGAGCAGATGGCAATGCCATGCCCATCGACCAGCCTCTCCTGTCACATCAAAGCTAATTTTCTGTGCCGGTTGCATCACAAAGGTATGCTTGCGTACCTGAAAATCACCATTAGGCGCACGCACATCACTCCACATACCATGTAAGTGCATAGGATGGTTCATCATAGTGTCATTGACTAAGGTAATACGCACTCGCTCGTTTGGCTTGATATTGACTGGCGGTGCGTCCTTGAACATAACACCATCCATGGCCCAAATATAGCGTTCCATAGCACCCGTTAAATGTATTTCAATCTCTCTGGTAGGTTTGCGCTGTTCAGCCATTATTTCATCGCCGACAGAGTTCAATTGACTATAAGTCAAAACTTTTCTATTAATCTTACGCAGGTTAATGCCTGGATCATCGATATTCGTACGCGGACTATCTACGCGCATATCGGACTTAAAGTCATATTCTGTTTTGGCGTGCTTGGCGTCATAGCCATTCGCACCCATAGCTCCCATCATATCTGCCATGGTGAGCCACTCGATTTTATCCATCGCTGGTATCGCAGCACGAGCCCCTTTTTTGGTAGCAAGCGTAGTGGCAACAAAACCTGAACGATCTATGTTTTGAGCAAATATCGTATGCGCATCTTTGGTAGGCGTAACGATGACATCATAAGTCTCGGCAACACCAATACGAAAATCATCAACATCGACAGGTGCGACATCATTACCATCCGTTGAGACGACGGTCATTTTGAGACCCGGTATTCGCACATCAAATATGGTCTGCGCTGAGCCATTAATGAAGCGTAGTTTGACCGGCTGTCCAGCTTTGACCAGTTGCGACCAATTAGCGGCTGTCGTTTTGCCATTCATAAGGTAGGTAAAGGTGTTTTCACCAGACAGATCCGTAAAGTCTGTCGGCATCATGCGCATCTTGTTCCACATTTTACGCTTATCAAAAGCAGTTTTCATATCTGTGGCGGCAATATCGGACAACAGCTTTTTGAAGTCTGGCAGATGATAGTTATCAAAGTCAGAACGCTGCTTTAGTAGTTTCAATAAATTATGCGGATCACGGTGCGTCCAATCACTAAGTAAAATGACATGGTCTTCTGCGATAGGGTGACGTTCTCGTCCTTTAGCCTCAACGACGATAGCACCGCGCATACCGGTCTGTTCTTGAAAGCCCGTGTGCGAGTGATACCAATAAGTGCCTGACTGTATCAGTTTAAATTTGTACGTGAAGGTGCTACCCGCAGGAATACCATCGAAGCTGATGCCAGGCACGCCGTCCATCTCGAACGGAACGAGTAAGCCATGCCAATGAATAGAGGTCGACTCATTCAGTTGATTATGGACACGGATGATGACCGTATCGCCTTCTTGCATCTTAAGCGTCGGCGCTGGCAATGAGTCATTAATGAGCGTCGCCATACTTGACTTACCATTAACCGTAATCATCTTTTCGCTGACGTAAAGGTCAAACTCATTACCCGTCAAGATAGGGACGACATGATCGGCTTTATCACTATTGACGACAACGTTTTGCTGACCTTTGCTTAGCGCACTATTAGCAATGGATGGCAGCGTGGATAGCATTGACGCTCCAAGCAAGGTGGATGACCCTGTCAAGAAACGCCTGCGGTTAAACATGTTCTTATTATTCATAATGTTGACCTAATTTATTTTACGAGATGGTATTTAAGCCTGTATTTTAATAATACATCAATAACTTACCAGTAAGTTAACTAAAACACTATTTAAGTAAAACTAAATTTACAGTTGCTGAGCTGGAGACTCAATAGTAGCATATATTTCTGTGCTGCCATCTTTGTTCAATTGCATGACTTTATACGGCATGAATTTATCCTGATATTTCATGCCAGGGCTACCCACTGGCATACCGGGTACGGCAAGTCCAATCGCTTGTACCGGTGGGTTTTCTAAGAACTGTGCCATATATTTGGCAGGAACGTGACCTTCAAACACATAGCCATCGGTTGTCACTGTGGTATGACAAGCGCGCATTTGCTGCGGGACACCGTAACGCTCTTTAAATAAAGATAAATCTGTAACGTCTTGCGCAGTTGCGCTTAGACCATGACCTTCGGCATAGCCTACCCATTCTTTGCAGCAGCCACAGTTTGGATCTTTATAAACCGTTGCTGAGACATTTTTGAGTAACGTGGACTGAGTGGTTACGGGGGTCATAATCGGTGCAACTTCAGCTTTTTCTACTTCTTGCGTAGCAACTTCAGCTTCTTGTGCTGTTTGCGTAGCAACAACAGCCTCTTTTGGTTGTGCTGTCTCTGAATCAGAGGCGCTAGTATTAGCTTGGCTGCAAGCAGCTAGTGTTAACGATAGTGAGGATGCCGTTAACAATAAAAGGACACGACCTGATACCCGGTTATGTCCACTAGTGAATATATTAGTATAGCGTCCCATAAAACCACTCCTGAGCGTTTGATTATTGAGTATTTTAGAAAATCACGCCCGACCACTAAATGAAGTAATACGAGCAAGCTTTAAAGCCTAAAAAGCAGTACTACCTAGCACTGCGTTTTTTATTCAACAATTAATGCTGCATCTCAGCACCTTCACCCGACATATCCATCATATCTGCGTCCATCATCTCCATGTCCATATCATTCATATCCATGTCCATCATATCGCTATTAAATCTTGTGGTGAGCATTGTATATTGGTCGGCATTTAGTTCAGGTAGCGTTCTAATAAAAGCCACCATCGCCCACATTCTATCGTCATCATGGGTTGCGCCCCATGCTGGCATACCAGAGGCCATGATACCGTGTTTGATCGCCCAAAAGTTCTGTTGTGCCCCCGCTTTATTATCATAACGCGCGACAACTTCAGCCTTAGTAAAATTAGGCGGACGCGGATACAGATACTCGCTTAGATCTGTTTTTTCTACATCAGGAGCCAAGTGACAACCTGCACACATATCTTTGTAGTCTGCACCACCAGAGCTGATCATATCCACTTGTTTTAGATCTGGCACTACAATATCTTTACTAGCATTTGCTATAGAGCGCGTGCGAGCCGTCTCTAAAAAATTATAAACCAGTGGGGTATGCCCTTGATCTGCACCGATATTCACAATACCACTGCTAACAACTGCAAAGACCCCAACGATTGCCACAAACACGGTAAAAAGCGCACCCCATAAAAATTTCATATGTCTGTCCTAAAGTCTATTGCTGTTAAAATTAGTTTAGTATTTGATAGAGTCAGGGTCTACGAGTTTTAATAGTTGACCCTGACTCTTTATCTAGCGCTGTCAGATTTACTTAGAATCATTGTCACTAGTGACACAATGCTTTTGGTACATTTGCTTCATTTTACCTACGTTCGCCATCATTGACTTCATGGCAGGATCATCCATATTCATTTTGCTATGATCCATTTTTTCCATCATTTTCATGTTTTTTTCCATCTTTTCACAGTTCATGTTATCTTTTTGTGCATGCATCTCTGGAGAATGCGCCATAGCTGAAGTTGAAACGATTAGAGCTACAGCAGTGGCAGCGATTGATTTAGACAGTAATTTAAATTGCAACATAATTAATTCCTATTTATTTATTGAAAGTTGTTAACGCCTGAATCTGTTTAAAGTCTACTGCTGTTAAAATTAGTTTAGTATTTAATGAGGTCAAGCCCAACAAAGCTTGTGGTTGAACTTGACTCGTCATTTATCGAAGCTAGATTTACTTAGAAGCGCTGTGACTATCAGAGTTATTATCCTTGGTCCTTGGTAGCGCAATTCTTTTCATGCATTTGCTTCATTTTGCCCATATTCGCCATCATAGCTTTCATGGCAGGGTCGTTCATGTCCATCTTGCTATGATCCATTTTTTGCATTTTTTCCATCATTTGCATGTTTTTCTCCATCTTTTCACAACTCATACTATCTTTTTTCGCATGCATCTCTGGAGAATGCGCCATAGCTGAGGTTGAAAGGATTAGAGCTACAGCAGTGGCAGCGATTGATTTAGATAATGACATAATTAATTCCTATTTATTTTATTAACGCCTGAGTCTGTTTAATGTCAAGACTGTTAAATTGGTTTAGATGATACCTTATTCTTTCTGACTGGTAGATGACAATAAGATTACAATATTGTCATCTTAACGTTTCTAGATTTTAATTCTTAATAGAATCCTTTAGTATGACTTGAGGGCTTCTATCGCGATCGCGACCATATTTGTTCACGAAATCCTTTTCAGACTGCAAGTGCTGATCTTGATGCTGAACTTCACAAGCAACTCTAGCATCGATATAGCTTTTCATTTCAGCATCCGATACATTTGCATTATTGTGATCTAGGTTTTTAGCAAACTTGGTAACGTTATCGCAGCTATCGATAATTGAAGTGCTTAGATTGGTCGTATGCGCATTAGCCGCTGTTACACCGATAAGCATCGATGCTGATAGTAGTACCGCTTTTTTGAGTGAACTATAATTTTTCATGTGAAGTCCTTTTAAAGATGAGTAGATGAGTAATAGAATGTCTAATTAAAATAACCGCTGAATTTATAGAATCTATCTGTATTATAGAAGAGCTTCTATGTAGCGTTGATTTATAATACTAAATGGTGACTGACAGCTTGATGACTGAGACATGACATGTTTGTCATAAACAATACAACTTTGTCATCTTTCTTCTCTTAATATTAGGCGTCAGAATATACTTTTATCCAAAGCAATCGTTTATGACAAAGGGCTTGATAGACTTTATTGATAACTATAATGACATTAGGTGGAAAAACTATGAAAGTGCTATTGATAGAAGATGAGAAAAAACTTGGAGAGTATATAAAGAAAGGGCTAACGGAAGCGGGGTTTATTGTTGACCATCACCTGACAGGCTTGGATGGCTATCATGCCTTAATGACTGAAGAATTTAGTGTGATACTCATGGATGTCATGCTGCCTGACGTTAGTGGCTTTGAGCTGGTACGTAATTACCGAGCTGCTGGCAAGCATACGCCCGTGCTGTTTTTGACGGCGAAAGATGATTTAAGTGACAAAATAAAAGGGATCGAGATTGGTGGCGATGATTATCTGACCAAGCCTTTTGCCTTTGCAGAATTAATCGTTCGTATCAAAAGCTTGTTAAGGCGCGCCAATCAATCGGACTATAAAAGTACGCTCATGCAAATAGCCGATCTCAAAATGGACATTGCCAAGCGCACTGTGCATAGGGGAGACGCGCCTATTAAACTGACCGCGAAAGAATTTTCCTTGTTACAGTTCATGCTGGAGCGCCGTGGTGAAGTATTACCGCGCTCGGTCATCGCCTCTCAAGTGTGGGACATGAACTTCGACAATGATACCAATGTGATCGATGTGGCGATAAGACGCCTGCGCATAAAAATAGACGACAATCATAATATGAAATTGATACACACTGTACGGGGTATGGGCTACCGATTGGATGCGGTCGATAGCGATACCACTACACACCCCAGTATCGAAGCGCAACATTCTGCCGCTAAGTAAGAAGCCAAGTAACATGAGATATAAATTTGACAACCGCCGCCTACCACTCTTATGGCGCACGGTATTTTTGCTAACGATATTCGTGGTCGTCTCACAAGTCATCATCTATATTTGGGTACAGCGCTCTGTCAAAGGGCATTTTGAACAAATGGATGCTGAGATTATTACCCACGCAGCTTTTAATTTACGTAAGCGAGCAACAGACTCTGATGACCGGCTAACGTTTCAAAACCTACTAAGCTCGCCATCTTCTATAAACCCACTTTCTGAAAAGCCACTTCTTTCAACGGCAACAGAAAGCGCTAACCATCTACATTCTTCTCAGCAAGATTACGATTTAAAGACCATCATTGCTGACAAAGAGGGACGCCTACTATCGAGTACCCCTAGCAACTTTGCCAATGAGCTCAGCGTAGATTTTAACTTATGGTCATTGCAACAGGATAATGACGATCAGCAGTTTGTCATTAATATCAATGACAGACGCTATCGGGCGATGATTATTGAAGACAGTAATATGCTCGCGCTTATCGCCTTACCGATCGACGTGCATCATCAGTATTTATTACAGTTTAATCGCCAGCTCAGTATGATTTTATTTGCGATTACCTTACTGCTGGTTTCCATAGCGGCATTGAGCGTCTATTGGGGTTTTGCACCTTTGGCAACTATTATTCAAAAGATGAAAGGCATTAATCCTGAAAGGTTGGATGAGCGCGTCATCGTTAGTGATATGCCATTGGAGCTAAGGCCGCTCGCGGAATCTTATAACGCTATGATGGTCAAGCTCGAAAGTAATTTTGAATCCTTGTCACGGTTTTCGGACAATATCGCTCATGAGTTACGCACGCCAATAGCGACGCTGAGTACACAAACGCAAGTGATGTTGAATAAGCCGCGAAAGGATGAGGAATACATTGAGCAATTGCATCATCAGCACGATACGCTTGAGCAGTTATCAGCCATGATCAATAATATGTTGCTACTGGCAAAAACCCAAAAAGGGCTGAGTGACTCGCAAGTGAGTCGAGTAGATACCGAAAACTTAATCACCAAGCTCACAGACTACTATGAAATGATTGCCGAAGATCGTGACATAACTTTTTCGAAATCAGGAGATTTTAAAACGGTATTAGGGGATGAAGGCTTATTGCAACGGCTGTTTGCCAATCTCATGTCAAATGCCATTTATTATGCGGCCAGTGACAGTGTTATCGCTATATCAGCCACCAGCGTTCCCTTGAGTGCTGCCTCCGATACTCTTGCTCTTAATACGGCTGATGCTTTTTATACAGCTGACACTCTCAATATGGCAAAGAACCATAATCAAATCTCAAAGCAATCTTGGTTAAAAATCACCTTGACGAATCACTTAGAAAAACCGTTAAGTCAAAGTGATGCCGATAAATTATTTGAGAGATTCTATCGTCACGACAAAAGCAGCAGCCAGCATTCAGGGACAGGTTTAGGGTTGTCTATAGTGCAGGCTATCGCCAATGCTCATAAAGGTAGGGTGAGTATCACCATCAGAGATGAGTATACTTTTGAGATTGCGGTAGAACTGTTGCTTGCCTGATGGTTATTCTAAAAAACGAGATTGATGTTTAAAATCGCAGCAATGGAAGTGATGGAAGTGAAACGCTGTCTTAAAAACACGTTAGAGGCTTGACGTGTTGAGGGTTTTACCAGTCAAAAAATCGTTTTAGTCGGCGCTGATAAGCTTAGCAACAGCCTAAATGACCGCTTATATAATCAACAAATGTTATCGTGTTTTAAGGTAACATACTTATTAGCCATTCTCGGTTTAGGGTGTCTTGCTTGACCACTGCTACTATTAAAACAGTGTATAGTCAGTGAAAAGTAATATTGAACCATCAGGCACTGCTGATATCCATTTTTCTTGCTTGCTGTGCCTGCGCAGACAGAGGCGACAAAAAACTGATATCAGCAATAGCGTCGCGTTTTTAGGATATTTTGACTATAGCTATTAAAACAGTACAGCAATTGATAGTGAGCAACAGCTCGGCTACTTTAAGACAATAGGTGACATATGGATGTGTTTTCGTATTGGCAAGGGTTTTACAACAACCTTTGGTTTTGGCAATTTCCTATGGCGACTCTTGCCATTAGTATGGCAGCTTTTTTGGTGGTAGCCATTCCATGGACGGTGGTGGCTTGGTTAGATCCGCTGTCTTTGCGCAAATACAAGATTCAACAAAAACCGTTCGAGATGAAGAAATTCCTGTTGCCTTCGATTGGTCGTATCGTGGTCAACAACCTTATTTTGGCGACGTTATTAGTGGTTAGTTGGCCACTATTGCAGTTGACTGGCGTCCACAAAGGCACACTGCCTGTTTGGTATATTATCATCGCGCAATTGATATTTTTTGTGCTACTTGATGATTTTTTATACTACTGGATGCATCACTATATGCATGAGAATAAATGGTTGTTGCGGCATATTCATAGCGTCCATCATCGCATTCGTAATACCTGCGGTATCAATGGCAATTACATGCACTGGATTGAGTATTCATTGACCGCGATGCTCACCTTGGTTGGGCCTATCTTGCTAGGCGCGCATATCTATGTGGTTTGGATGTGGGTCATTCTACGTCAGGTCGAAGGGGCGGATGGACACATTGGTTATGATATTCCTTGGAATCCTGTGCATTTGTTGCCTATGTATCAAGGGCCTATCTATCACGACTTTCATCATGCCAAATTCAAAGGCAACTATGCTGGCTTTTTACCTTATTTGGATAAATATTTAGGTAAAACGCATATCCCTGCCTATTTACGGTATTTAAAAGCGAAAAAGCAGGGCTTAACGCCGTTAGAAATAGAGCAAGGTGAGTTGCAGGCACAAAAGAACAAAAAGACAGCAACATCGTTAGGTGCTAGTAAGCCTCAAAGTATAAGCACTCATTTGAAAGCACGATACGGCCTGATTCATAATATAGTCAGAGCACTTTTAAACCGCTACGGTGTTACCCGCTCTAGAGGTACTCAGTGTACTATCTGCGGTCGGTCGCCTTGTAGCGATGCTAAAATTCATTGACTATAAGCATGCAGTATCTACAGGCATCTCACATTTTCAGGTAGGTTTCTTTATATCAATGAGCCTTTGTACTAGCCCGTTGTTTAAAGATTAATAAACAGACAATGATAAATCCTAACAGCGCTGCCGAAGCGCCAAAGCGATTCAATGCCAGACCACCATGATCGATAGGCTTGTCTAAAAAGTCACCTAGTACAGCTCCTAAAGGCCGAGTTAAAACGAAAGCACTCCAAAATAGCAGCGTTTTTGATATTTTCGTACCGAAATGCATCACAGCAATAAGTGCTAATAAAGAGCCAAAGATGATGGCACTCGTTGTATAGCCCATGCCTTTGGTATCTGCGACCCAGTCACCAAGTGCTGTACCAAGCGTCTGCGAAAACATAATGGTCGTCCAGTAAAACACCTCTGCTTTGGGCTTGCTAATACTATCGATGGCAATGCTGCCCATCGTTTTTTGCCATATGACTAAACATACCCCAAGTAGCGCTACCAGTAACGCTGAGCTGCCAGCGTAGCCAATTCCTAGTGATCTCGTCACGTAATCTGCTATCGTTGTGCCTAATGTCGTTGTCGCAATAATCGTCGTCCAATACAACCATTTATTAAACGAATTGGCTTTAATTTGAGTGGCAACCGCTATGCCAAATAGCACAGCGAATATACCAGTACTGACGATGTAGCCTAGGTTGAGCGACATGGATAAGGCGTCGCCTGCCGTCTCACCAAGTGTCGTAGCAGCCACTTTGATTATCCAAAAAAGCAGGGTAACCTCTGGAACTTTGGACAAAGCATTTAATAGGGAATCATTATCTGCAGCGGTGGATGGGTATTGAGTATTTAAGGTTGTATTCATGTGTGGATTCACTCTGTCGATAAGCAAATTTAATGTCATATTGTTGACATGACTAAATTATCAATAGAGGTGTTAAGAAAGTGTCAAGATAGGGCCTTCTAAATTCATTGAAATTTTTTGACAAAAAAACCCTATAAATTATAGGGCAGAAGGCTTGAGCGAGTTTGTGCTATAGTCGATTCAATGTAAAAGTAGTACAAGGCAACCAAGTGTAGATGTATATGTGATACTTCAAGCGAGGTTAACGCTGTAATACTTTTATAGTGGAATGACTATAATAGCTATTTGACTGAATCAACTGTGCTGCTTAAAGTAAGGTTGTGAGCTTTGAGACGGGCCGTTCGTTTAAAAAATACGCTGGCAAGCGCACAGGTAATTGTTAGTGAAAGCAGCATTGATACCAATGTGTGGCTAAAAAAATGATCGCCAAACAGCATTTTATACATCCCCATTGTCCAGCCTAAGACAGTCACTATTTCAAATATTCTATAGCGGTACTTATGCAAAGTGGGTAAGAATGCTAAACCATACAAAGAAAATCCTGCGCTAGCGTGAGCGGCTGGGAAGCACTTGGCAGGCGTATTCGCGACTATATTTTGCCAAATATTTAGATAAGGAAGCTCGCCACCAAACAGTGTCAAATGATTGGGACAACTGACATGGGTGACTCCTTTTAAGAGTGCAATGCTAGAAGGTACGACGATAAGAATAGTCAGCAGATAACTTATTTCACGAACCGATAAAGGAATAATAAATCTGTCGAGCTTGCCATAATGGATGGTAGAAGTAGTGCTCGAAGGTTGTCTGTATTTGATAATTAAAATCGTGATTAAGTAGATAGCTGAGAAGATTAATAGCGCTTTAGGTCCATCATAAAAGATAAAAGCGTAAGGCTGAGCACCTTTTTGGAGGAGCCATTGACCGTTGGTATAGAAAAGCTCACTAATACGAATATCAAACTGGCTGTGCTCAAAGGTTAGAGCGGCAATAATGGTCAAGCAAAGGAGCTTCAGCCACATCCAATCGGTCAGGTTATTTTTTAGAGTCATTGAGGCGCCTTACTCAATTTATTAAGTTGTCGTTTATTAAGTTGCAAACGCTTAAGCTATAAAACTGATGTTTTATTCAAAATAACAGGTTTATTAAGGCCATTGTCCACAACACAAACAGCAGTAATAACGCTAAAAACTGGGCAGCAGAGCCGACATCTTTGGCTATTTTTGCTAAGGGATGTTGCTCGGTTGAGGTATGATCGACACTGGCTTCAATACCTGTATTAATCAACTCAACAATGAGGGATAAAAAGGAAGCAACCACCAGCATCATTTTTATACCGATATTAAAAGGCATAAATATAATGGCTATGAATAATACGAGATTGAGCCAAAAAACTTGCCTAAACGCTGCTTCAAACTGATAAGCCGCTTTAAAACCATCTATAGAATATCCTGTGGCTTTTAAAATACGCGCCAAACCTGTTTTACCTTTAGCATTACTCGCAAAGCTATCTACTACAAGAAAATCACCAGATACTGGCTGATTTTTATAATCAGGATGTGCGGCATCATGATCGAGAGTAATAGGTTTGAGGTTATTCATATTAGTTGCTTACTGGTCATTTAGATTAGAGTGGCTGGCAGAATCTTAAGTATATGACAAGGCACGTTAAGAAAGCGTTAAGGCATCGCCCATCTATAGTCATTCCACTATAAAAGTATTACTGCGTTAACCTCGCTTGAAGTATTAAATATACATCTACACTCGGTTGCCTTGTACTACTTTTAAATTGAATCAACTATACTACAAAAGAGTAGCAGCGTTACCCTCGCTTAAAGTATGACCCATACATCAGCAATACCGTCGCGTCTTTAGGATATTTTGCCTGTAGATTGCACATACTAAAAAGCAGTAGTTGATACCTGATTTTGCTGTGGTATCAGCTACTGCTGCTTATTGAGGTTGAAGTGAAAATACAATAAAAGCGAAAATATAATAAAAGTGCAATCACCGATATAATTATTGTTGTGATGATCCCAGTGTAGGAGGGCACTGGTTAGCACTTGGGTATCAGTATGTGCTTAGCGCTGTTAAGAAAGCGTTAAGATAAAATACTTTTAATTAGGGCGTGTCTTCATTTCAAAGATGGCGATAAAAATGAGATAAATTGCCGTCAAACAAGAAAAATAGCGTAGATAATATCGGGATATTAACAAGCTATTTGACGATGTTTGGCAAGATTTAGCCATTTTTAGCCCATTTAGATGACTATCGAGTGAATTGAAGACACGCTCTAGATTACTAAGCATTATTTTAGCGGGGTAATAATAATCTGAAATTCAAAATTTTCTAGTTTTATGATGGTATCAGCCGTTGCTTTCTATCAAGGTTGAAGAGGACATTTAAGGTAAGTGCCATTATGGGTACACTCATTTTTTAATGAAAATTATGCCACTGTCATCGTTATTTATAATAAATACTAAAGGTACTGCCGCCTGTGGTATTGGCTTGATGGGTCAGTTGCCAGCCCATATGCGTCATGATGCGCTGCACGATGCTAAGACCCAGTCCTGTACCCTCAACTTTATAGCTCGCATAATCGTCAGCCAGCAAATCTGTAGATAATGGAGTGCTATCATTCTGCTGATCTAAACGCTCAAATCTCTCATACAGCAACGGCATCATAGACTCGGGAATGCCTAGGCCTGTATCGGTGACCGTTATTTTTTCTGCATCAATAGTGACTTTGACTTCACCATCATCTGTGTATTGAAAGGCATTCTTAATCAGATTACCCAGCGCCATTTTTAACAGTTCAGGGCGCACATTAGCAGAATACTCTTGTTCAGCGACTACGGTATAAGTCACCGTTTTATAACGCAGCAGATACTTTAAGCGCTTCATCTCACTTAATACAATCGTATTAATAGAGGTTTGCGGTGCGTCCAGTTTTTCAGGGGCGCGCGAGAGTAGCAACAACGCGCTGATAATCTCGGAGGTTTCTTTAGCAGTCGTACTAATGCGCTCAGTAAATTCACTCAAATAGTGATCGCTTGCTAATTGGGAGGCCAGTACTTCTGACGCACCCATAATAATCGTTAAAGGCGTGCGCAATTCGTGGCTTACATCGCCGGTAAATAGCTGCTCACGTTTGAGGTACTGCTCTAACTTATGATTTTTCTGATCAATCGCTCGTGCTAAGACGTCAACCTCCGACGGCAAATGAGTCAATTCGGTTAAATTTTGGTGATCGTTTTCTACCGCTTGTTTTAGATCTAGTAGCGGCTTAGTAATCTGCTTTGAGGATAGCTGAGAGAATATGATGGCAATCAGCAAGCTTAAAATAACAGCCACTCTCAAGGCATTGGCAAAGATGTCTTCTAAATGTTCAAAGATGGCTAAAACAGGGTAGTTTGCCAATACCATTTCTCTGTCTTCTAAGTAAGTCAAAATAAATTTCTGTTTATTTTGCTGATAAGCAAAGAAGTGCAGGTTGGTTCTGGTCGTACCTGTTTTAGTGTTAACCGTGACAGAGGTTTCTTGCACTTTATCATCGGCCATAGTTTTCAAATCTTCAGGCGCAGTATCATAGCGGTAAATTTTGATACCTGGATCTGCCACATAGACAGCCAGCTCGCCTTCTTTTTCTTGACTCAGCTCTAGCTGCTGTAGCAGGCGTGCCTTTACCAGCTCTTTCTCCATCCTCGTCTCTGCATACACAAAAATGCTGACGAAAGTCGCGCACAGTAGTACGGCAAATAAAAAGTATGATATTCGAAACTTGTTAACGATAGAGTCAATTCTGAACATAGCATCACTTCGTAGTGGCAAAGGTAGTAAAGGTAGTAAACAGATTTTACACTTTATCTGGGTCAATAATCTGATAACCAACACCAGGCACCGTCACTATCATAATGTCAGCAAACGGCTTATCGACTTGGGCACGCACACTGTGCATATGGGTACGCAGTGCATCGCTACTAGGAATATCCTCACCCCATACCTTTTCCTCCAATTCGCTTTTACTGACGACTCGGGGCGACGCATTCATCAAAGCTTCTAATATTTTAAACCCTGTTGGTGTCAGTTTTAACGCTTTGCCTTCTCGGGTAATCGTGTGTTCCTCTGTATTCAAGGACAATTTGCCGATATTGATACTGTGATGAAAATGGTCGTCTTGATGGCGACGTATAAGCGCTTTGATGCGAGATTCTAGCTCAATGAGTGAGAAAGGCTTGACCAGATAATCATCAGCGCCACTATCGAAGCCTGCAACTTTATCCAAAATCGTATCGCGAGCAGTTAGCATCAATACAGGGGTTTTGTTGTGGAAGTCTTCTCTGAGTTTTTTGCACAGTTTTGTACCATCCATACCCGGTAGCATGACATCCAATAAGATAACGTCGTAGCGATTGTTCGAAGCCAGTGTTAAGCCACTAATGCCGTTATGCGCATTGTCTAATGCAAAGCCTTTAGGCTCAAAAAAAGCATAAATATTGGCCACGATATCTGGGTTGTCTTCAATAATAAGTATTTTGTACATAGTTATCTCATGCATAAATGTCAGCAGTGCTTAGCGCTAAAATCTTAATAGACAGACTTAAAAAATGTCGGTGCTGCTGCTACTTCGTCAGTCGTAATACCGAAAAAATTAAGTAAAGTCGGGGTAATAAAATCGTGTGATACCGGCTGATCAATCATACTAGCAAGGCTGCTTTTATCAATATTGTTGCTAGTAGGCGACCAGATAATGACGGGTACCTGCTTTTGAGCATCGGGCGCTATGGCATAGGGTAAACCATGCAAGTAGATGTTATTTTCACCCAAGCTTTCTCCATGATCGCTGATATATACCATCGTCACATCATAATCCTGCTCATAAGTTTTTAGCGTATCAATAACGTTATTTAAAAAGTAATCAGTATAACGAATGGCATTGTCATAACCGTTGATGACGGACTGATCATCGCACTTGGACAGCTCGTTAGTCATACATACTGGCTGATACACTTCAAATTCTTTAGGATAACGTTTGTAGTACGCAGGACCATGGTTGCCCATTTGATGCAATAAAATAAGCGTGTCTTTAGCTGGTACGTCCGATTTTACCCTTGTATCTGACTTAACTAAAGTATCAAAACCATTTAACATACCAATGTCACGACACTCAACATCACAATTTGGATTGATATCAGCTGTCCTGTAATTTTCAAAGGTCACTCTATCAGCCACCCCTTTAGAGCTCGAATTATTGTCTCGCCACACAACATTGACGCCTTGCTTGTATAGCGTATCTAATACGTTCTCGTTGTAGTCCGAATTATTATCATTATAGTTTTCTCGATTGGCATAACTGAACATACAAGGTACAGAATAAGCGGTAGAAGTGCCGCAAGAGGTGGCATTTTTGAAGCTATAAATGTCTGGCTGGTTAGCTAAAAGAGGCATCGTATCGCGCTTATAGCCATTAAGACCAATGTGATCGGCGCGAACGGTTTCACCGACGACAAAGACCATGAGTTTAGGTTTTGCAGCGTTAGTTCCCGCAGTAGCAGTGAGACGTTTGGCATCTGTCGCATGTGCTATCAAGGTGTCAGGACGACGTAATTCATCGACGTAATCGGTACCCAATTTGATGACAGAGTAAATAGGAGTAATGGGATTGGCGTAGCTACGAACCATTTTATGTTGGCGAAAAAAGGTCGCGTATTGATCCCCAAAAGGTAGTAGAGCGACGGCTATTAAAGCGACAGACAAGATTAAAGTCGCGCTCCTTTGCAATAATGCTCGACGTAAAGGCACTCGTTTGATACGAATCTTTGCAATAAGAACAGCGGGTACAACACCTAGCAGAAATACCCGAATAAAAAAACTTAGCGACATCAGCTCCATCGCTTCTGCTCGATCGGTCTGCATACTGTTGATCAGCATACTACGATCAAATATCGTACCGTAAGCGTCTGTAAAATAACCACATACAGCCGCTATCAATACCATAGCGATGAGCACTGGCTTTGCAATGGGTCGATAGCACAACAACTGAAAGATCAGCCACATCAAGCCTAACAACAAGGCTATGATCGAAATGATAAAACCAATATTAGTGCTAACAGGATAGATACTTAGCACTTGTGTAAAAAAACCAAAATTCGCAGTAGCGACTATATAAAGAGCCACGATGATAATCAAATAACTGAGATTGATCTCACGATTAAAGAGATTGCGTAGATAGCTTTTTTTAGTACTGGCTTCGGTAATATCGGTGCTAAGTGCTTGAGAGGTTGACATAGTGGGGCTTCTCAACAGAATGATAAGGAATGCAATTCCTTACGATAACAAGTGCTCTGTTAAGAAGACGTTAAGACAGTTGGATTAAGGGATAGTTTGAGTGGGTATCAGGATTCATTAGACTGAACAATGAGATAGTAGTGTTGGTTACATTTCTGATTTAGGCAATTCTATCGATAGTATTAACTCTAAGTATTCACAGTTTGCTTAGGGTCTGTTGAACATTCAAATGTGGCACTGGCAGTGGCTATTTTTTAGACAATGCGCAGTCCTAATATTTGAATGTTCAACAGACTGTAGTGGCATAATAAAATTGGACAGCTTATAAGAGATACCATCTTAAAAAAGCCAAATCAAGTGCTAATTAGCTCAACTCTTGCTTGGTAAGGTTGCTGATGTTTAACCACGCCGAAACAAATATGCACAAGCTTACGCATCGCCGCACAGACAGCCTGCATTTTGCACTTACCGTTAGCAAGCAGTCGCTCATACTGCGCCTTAATGTCGGGATTATGCTTAATGGCGACTAGCGCCGGCATATACAATTTAGCTCTTACGGCACTTGAGCCATTCTTTGCTAAGCGAGACTTGCCCTTAAATAGCCCTGATTCACTATGCTTGGGAACTAGACCTAAAAAGGCTGCCATTTGCGACGCTTGACTAAACTGCTTATTATGCATCAGCGACATCATCTGCTTTGAGACAACAGGGCCGACGCCTTTAATAGTTTGTAGCAGATATTGGTCTTGCTTTAAATTGGGATGACCATCGATATGGTCATCAATATCACCATTGAGCTTAACAATGGCGGCTTGCAAAGAGACTATCATCTGCTCAATAGACGCTTTAACGATAGGAGCGGTGTCTGTGGCCTCCGTTTTTTCCAATCGATTCAGCTCACGTTGTAAGTCTTCTTGTAGCGCGTCTAAGCGCGACAGTAAAGACTTGAGGTGACGCGCCTCTGCTGGCGGCGGTGTCCACAATTTAGGCTTAGCACTATAGGTGTAGCGGGCTAATAACATACTATCTTTCTTATCCGTCTTGTTGCGACTTCCTAAACTAGCAGCATAGCTTTTGACGTAAGCAGGATTGATGATGCTAACGTTAAGCTTTTTATCAAATAGGTAGTAGGCGATGTTCTCGTGATAGACGCCTGTAGCTTCAAGGGTTATGTGGATGTTGTTTAAGTCATCAGTAATGTTAGCAATTAGCCAGTTGATAAGAGCAGCATAGTCACTGTGATCATTTTTAAAGACTTTAGTTTTGAATTTTAGTTTGTCAGTGTCTTTGAGCCATGCAATATCTAGCTTATTTTTACTAACGTCTATGCCTATATAATGTGTCATCTTATTGTCTTCCCTTGTTTATGCAGTGTCACTCATGGCATCTGATAAGATGTCGAGGCACTTGGATACCATTCAGAATATTAAGATGATAGGATGAGCATTGGGCATAATCTCTTACACAGTGTCTAGGCACTAAGGTTATACTCATACTCTCAATGCTCATGAATAACTGCTTTATTTTATCAACTTTCATCGATAGTATTAAGCGATTATTCAAGATACAAGGTTATACTACCCCAAAGAAGGAATACAGTATGACTACCAAACGTAGAGAATATACCCGAGAATTCAAATTAGAAGCCATTAGCTTAGTGGTTGATCACAATCGCAAAGTTGCAGAAGTAGCCGAGTCTTTAGGCATCGGCATCTCAACCTTAGACAACTGGGTACGCAAGTATAAAAAAGAGCAGCAAGGCGTTCGTCCAACTAAAGGTCTAGCATTAACTGATGATCAGCGTCGCATACAAGAGCTTGAGCGAGAAGTCAGACAGCTTAAGATAGAGAAAGACATTCTAAATGAGGAGGGATTAAGCGAAGCACTGCTTCGCCCCGACGCAAGGGGAGAGCTATGCTCGAGTGGGCTTCAGCTCTGCTGGCATCGGACAACCTCAACGTCTATCGTTGATTAAAAAGCTGGCAGAGCAGGACAAAAGATTAAGTAAGAAGAAGCTGTGTGACTTGTTTGATGAGGTTAGAAGTAGTTACTACTATGGTATTAAGACTAAGCCTATTGATGTTGAGCGAGTCAAACTCCAGTCTTTAATACGCCAAATATTCAACGACTCAAAGCAATCAGCAGGGGCTCGGACTATAGTTGCCATTTTAGCTAACGAGTATGGCATTAAGCTAATGCGTTACTTAGCGACTAAGCTTATGGAGCGAATGGGTTTAGTCAGCTGCCAGCTCAAGACCCACAAATACAAACACGCTGACGAGGCGCATATAACCTATGACAACCTTTTAGACCGAAACTTTAACCCAGATGCGCCTAATCAAGTCTGGACAGGCGATGTGACCTACATCCGTATCAAAGGTGGCTGGTGCTACTTAGCGGTTGTTTTAGACTTGTTTGCTCGCCGTGTGGTTGGCTTTAGCGTATCCGATTCACCTAATAGCACCTTGACCGCATCAGCGCTAAAGATGGCGTATCAGACTCGCCTTAAACCAAGCGGTGTGCTGTTCCACTCTGACCAAGGCACGCATTACACCAGTAAAGAGTTCGCTGACGCGATAGCTGACTGTAAGGATATGAAGCAGAGTATGAGCCGCAAAGGAAACCCACTACGGGCACAGCCCTCCGCCTTGCACTCGGGCAAAGCAGTGCTTTGCCAATCCTCGCTCATGGGATAACGCGCCAACTGAACGCTTCTTTAGGAGCTTTAAAACCGAGTGGATGCCAAAGGGCGGTTATGAGGATATCGCTGAAGCATCGAGCGCCATTAGTGATTATATCTGGGGCTACTATCAAACCGTGAGACCGCATAGTTTCAACAATTATTTAACACCAGTAGAAACAGAAAAACGTTACTTTAATAAAAACCTCTTAGAAGGTGTCCTAAATTAGTTGACCACTATAAACAGATCTTGGCGGTCATAAAAGTTGCCCCAACGCTTATAATTATTATCCGTTCTCGACTCAGGGTTATAAGGAATGGCAATGTAGGTTTGAATTTTATTAGTGTCCTAAATTAGTTGACCACTACAATTTTTTACTTACAACACGCAACCTTTTTAACACACGTTGATTATAAATCTTTTTTTCAAGGTGCTAATATAATTGAGTAATACTTAACTTAGATAACATAAACCACTGTTTCTAATAACTTTCATCTTGTATTATCACAGATTATTGGTTTATCGCGATTTTGCAAGCTTTACTTAATTGGATAAATTATGCGTGCTTTAACTTACCACGGTGCTAAAGATGTGCGAGTGGACAATGTCCCAGAACCTAAACTGCAAGAAAAAGATGATGTTATTTTACGTGTGACTGCAACTGCAATTTGTGGCTCAGATTTACACTTATATCGTGGCAAAATGCCTGCAACCGAGGAAGGCGATATCTTCGGTCATGAGTTTATGGGTGTGGTTGAAGAAGTAGGCTCTGAAGTCACTGCTGTTAAAAAAGGCGATAGAGTTGTTATTCCTTTTGTTATTGCATGTGGTAACTGCTTTTTCTGTCAGCATGACCTAATGTCCGCTTGTGAGACTACAAATACAGGCCCAGGCGCTGCTATTAATAAAAAAATAATTCCGCCACCGGCTGCTTTATTTGGTTTTAGCCATTTATATGGTGGGATTCCTGGTGGACAAGCAGAATTTGTACGGGTTCCTAAAGGTAATTTTAATCCGTTCAAAGTAAATGGCTCACTGTCAGATGAGAAGGTTTTATTTTTATCAGATATTTTACCAACTGCTTGGCAGGCCGTGACTAATGCCAATATTACTAAAGGTTCAACCGTAGCTATTTATGGTGCGGGTCCTGTGGGGTTGTTATCAGCAGCTTGTGCTAAAATGTTAGGCGCTGAGCAGATCTTCGTGGTAGATCATAATGACTACCGTTTGCAGTATGCCAAAGATACGTACGGGGCTATTCCGGTTAATTTCGATAAGGTAGATGCTGCTGAATTCATCATTGAACAGACCAAAGGACATCGCGGCGTTGACGGCGTTATTGATGCGATTGGCTTTGAAGCCAAAGGCAGTATGCTAGAAACAATAATGACCAATTTGAAAATTGAAGGGTCAAGTGGTGCAGCTTTACGTCAATGTATTGCAGCTGTGCGTCGTGGCGGGGTCGTTAGTGTTCCTGGTGTGTATGCAGGACCCATTCATGGTTTCTTATTTGGTGACGCTTTTGATAAAGGGCTTACTTTCAAAATGGGCCAAACCCATGTACACAAGTATTTACCACAATTATTAGAGTATATTGAAAATGGTGATTTATCACCTGAAGCTATTATTACTCACCGTATGAATTTGTCTGACGCTGCTAAAGGTTATGAAATTTTCGAAAAGCGTGAAGAAGAATGTCGTAAAGTCATTTTAACTCCTTAATTTTTCAAATTTACCCTTTACTTTTAACATTTAAAGGTTAGGTCATAGCTGCTTTAACGAGATTATCTTAAATAAGGGTTATCGCTAAAGCAGCTAGTAAAAAAATCTTTGACTTACTTTTCTCTGCACACGGCAAAAAAATCACCCCCCAACCGATTTTCATGGGTTTAGGGATTAAAAAAACTAACTAACTGTCTTAGATGGTCTTAAAGCTTAGAAGTATAAAGCACAATAAACTTTCTTATATTTATCAGGATCATCTTTATTAGCTACAAACCCTTTGCTAACCAACTTTACCGAGTTAAATGTTTCACCTTCATCATTAGTTATCATAACAATCAAGTTTTGATCCCCAAAACTTTGGAGTTCTTTAATCAGCTCTTTAATTGTCTTAGTTCTATCTTCCCATTGCACTATACCTAAAAAATAAAACCTCTAAACGATAATATATCTATCATTAGGCTTGTTATTAATGTTAAATGATAGTAATATCTTATTATTATCAATGAACATTGGTTATTAAGTCTAAATAATATAGGTGGCGTTATGACCGTTCGTATTTATGTGAGAGCCAGCACTAAGGATCAAGACGCTAAGAGAGCCTTGTCTGACTTGATTAGCTTTAGCCAAAGCTATAACGATAACCATGTTGAGTACGTTGAGCATTTCAGTGGTACAAAGCTCGATAGGCCAGTATTAGCTAAGCTATTAAAGGACGCTGATCAAGGCGATATTCTGCTGGTTGAAAGCGTGGACAGATTAAGCAGGCTATCTCAAGATGATTTTGCAATTCTAAAGCAGCGCATCAAAGACAAAGGCTTGCGATTGGTGGTGGCCGATCTACCAACCACACATACGGTAAGTAAGGGCATGACAGGTGAGATCCTAGCAGTGATTAACCATATGCTGATCGACTTGTTAGCAACGATGGCAAAGCTTGATAACGATAAGCGTAGAGAGCGTATTAAGCAGGGGTTAGCGAATAGTGGTTATAAGCCCACAGGTAAGAAAGCCAATACAGTGAAACATAATCGTATTAGAGAGTTGGCCAGTCAAAACAATATGACGAAAGAGGAGATTGCTAAGGCGGTTGGTGTTGGGGTGGCTACGGTTTATCGGGTGTTAAAGCAGGGCTAACAGCTGAATAGTTGAGGTATTTTAAATAACAGTTTGTCTTTTTTATAGACACGATACTATTAGATACATAAGAACCAACTTGGAAGTTTTTAATCATGCAACCGACTTATTATAGTGCTTAACAAGTAATCTACAGTTTCGTCAAGCATGAACCGATGTAAACGTTAAATAACATTTTAGTCTTATTCATAACTTTTATTATTTCTTATTATTTATGGCACATCAGCTTGATTAGGTTTTAAAAGCTATTATCCTACCCAGTTTTTTGTCTAAACCTCATAGATTCAAGAGTAGCAAGCCATATCAAAGGTAGGATAATCAGCGCAGAACCTATTAACAAAGTCATATTTGGTACTTCGTTAAACCATATGATTCCGACCACCACCGCTCCTAGTAAACCTGAGTATTCCGCACTAGAGACTTTGTACGCTTCAATGTGTCGGTACACCTGTACGCATATACCCGCATAAATCAAAATAAATACATTTGAACTGGCGGCCGTAATCAATGAGTGCCAGTCAAATGGCTGTCCCTCCCAAATAGCCAACCCAAGCGCGAACGGGATTCCTAATAAATTAGTCAAAAGTAGCGTTTGATAGACAGAATGATTTTGTGGAAGTTTACGAACTAAGAGATTGTTTATCGCCATGGTTACCGCTACTAT
Organism: Psychrobacter sp. GW64-MNA-CIBAN-0177; assembly: GCF_040309585.1. Taxonomy (NCBI): domain Bacteria; kingdom Pseudomonadati; phylum Pseudomonadota; class Gammaproteobacteria; order Moraxellales; family Moraxellaceae; genus Psychrobacter; species Psychrobacter sp. GW64-MNA-CIBAN-0177. The sequence goes on along the minus strand of NZ_JBEOOY010000008.1, from coordinate 3,117 downwards.
AAGCGCAAAAACTGCCCCTGAATTAATCTGTTTTGGTTGTACGATAACGAGGATACCAGCAAAACCTAACATAGATACCGCTATAATTGGAAAGGTTAATCTGTCTTTATAAAATAAAAAACCTAGTGGTAATACAAATAAAGGGGCGGCATAAAAAATGGCGTTCGCAGTCGCGAGAGGCAATACTTGAAGAGACAGTACCATGAATATCACACCTAACAACCACACGTGACTACGAACAAAGTGCCATTTTATATTACTGAATAACTTGTTCTTTTTATTAATTAAGCAAAATGGCAACAGCATTAAAACCGCTGTGCATTGACGAAACAGGATAAAGTGATATACCGCCGTCTCAGAGGGCAAGGCCTTTATCAAGGCGTCTGAGAAGACCGCAATGATATTTCCTAGTACCAATAGCGTCATGGCAAATGCAACACTCATCTTTGGCATTCTTAGCCTCCTCGCCCTACTCTAAATTCAGAAACTGTTAAAACCCCAATGGGTTCATGCTGATTTAACGATCTGTCAGGCAGTATATTCAAGTAACGGTATGATGTATAATGATATAAAACATATTTAGTATTACCTGAGGTAATAATGGATTTACCACCGCTGCGTGCAATACAGTGCTTCGAGTCCGTTGCACGGCTTAACAGCTTTTCAAAAGCAGCAGAAAGCCTCAATGTGACACAAAGTGCCGTGAGTCACCAAATACGCATCCTTGAAGAGTATCTTGGGGAAGCAATGTTTTACAGGCAAGGCCGGACCTTTTCGTTGACAGAGGTTGGTGAGCGTTATTTCACAGATGTGAGTGGCGCATTGGGTCTACTTTCAGATAGTAGTCAGATTATTAAACATGGAAAACCTGGGCATATACGCTTAGCTCTGTACAGTTCAGTCGCAGTGAATTGGTTGATTCCTCGACTAGAAGACTTCTATAGACAGTATCCAGAAATAGAACTCACTTTAGATATGGTTAATTATCCCTCTGATTATAATGAGCAAAGGGCCGATTGTTATATCACCGTCGATCCTCCTCCACATGCTTTCATCAGTAAGTTTTTATTTACTGAAGCTTTATATCCTGTGTGTGGTCAAAAGCTTTGGGAGAAAATAAGAGATAAACCCCTTCCTGACGCATTGTGGCGGCATCCAATATTGTCTGTGAGATATGCAGATACAAGCGTGAATACAGCAGAGGATTGGCTGCGGTGGTGTAAGGCAGGCGGATTTGAATTGCCAAGCGATATAAAGATAAATCATTTTAGTCATGTACTACTAGCGATAGAAGCCGCAAGGTACAATCTGGGCATTACTCTTACCAATAATTATATGATGCAGGATGACGCTTATAAACAAAATATCGTTAGAATTCCAATGCACGAATTTCTAACAGGGGACCAATTTTACTTCGTTTGCAAGGAATTAAAGAATAATCAGGATGATATTATTAAATTAAGCGAATGGCTGAAATCCCAATGTAATTAAAAAACTCTTTACCTTATTTGTTATCAAAAGATCAAATTATGATTTGTTATAGGGGTTTAAAATGATGATTTAGAAAATCCCGATCAACAATTCATAAAGACTCATATCCTCAATAAATAGTCATTTATTTTATCTGATCTTAAATAAGATAAGTTAATAGGTTGAAATTTAAAAGGAATAAAGCTCATCATATTTAGTCATTATTAGTAATATTTACAAAGAAGAAACTCGCTAAACCTTAAACTGCAGAATAAGTTTGTCTTCAACTAGAGCATATGTAATGACAACACTAATTTTCAGTAGTAGTATAGATTTAACTGCAGTAGGCCAAAAGACATTATAGAAAATCTTGATCTAATAATTTACATAGTAATTTCTAGTTTTTATCTCACATCGTTAACTTTTAAGGATTAAATACTATATTATCTATCAGCCCACTTTAGAACTGACTTTTAGACTAAACCTAGAAACAATACAAATAAAAAAGTTAAGTAATGCATAAGGATTAGATTATGATTGCTAATGTATTTAATTCCATCGCAGACTCCTTCTTTAATTTTTTACTAGCCATTATTTGCGTACTCATGTTATTGGCACCACTGTATAAATGGAAGTCTCGTCCTAACAAGGCGCTCACCAAAAGAATAATAATAGCAATTTTTTTAATTCCAGTCTCTTTATATCTTCTAGTAGATACTTTCAATACTAAAGACCAGAAAAAAAACGATCAACTGTTATCAGTTGCTCATTTATCTGAAAGAGATAGGCCATTAGAAAATGAAAACCATATTAGTATGCCTGATAAGCATGCTTTTGCAGCGGCCCTTGAATTGAATGGTATTAGAACAAAACAAAATAACGAGAGCCGGACCAACCTTAAAGAGAATAAAGATGAGCATCAAGAAGGTAGCTCTCAGGTAAGTCTTCACTCTGAAAATAATAATGGAGGGTTGTAGACTTGTGGCACAACTCTTTGTGTATGACGAACTGATGGTCAATCCATCTGATCTCTACTATCAAATCCGTAGTAACAAACTTCGCGGATTTTAGTGACGCAGCCTGACAGTAAAAATCAAACTACACCTATCTTGGCGATACACTATCTCATTTTTCAAACCCACGAAGGCGATGTGATTTTGGTTGAGCAGTTTGACCGCTTAGCACGTTTGAAACAAGCTGATTAGGTTACTCTCAAAAGAATGCTATCAGAGAAAAAGTTGGCAGTCGTATCAAAAGAGCTGCCGACCTCACATATGGCGCTTCAATCTGAGAATAGCACTGAATTTATGAGTAGCGTGTTGCAAGCCATCAATTCAATGTTACTTGATATGCTCGCTGCTATTAGAAAGGACTATGAAGATCGACGTAACCGTCAGATGTAAGGTATTTCTCGTGCTAAGCTAGAAAGTAAGTATTCGGGACGTAGGAAAGATACCGAGAAACGTAAGATTATCGCTAGCCTTCTGAAATCTGGGCGTAGTTATTCTGAAATACAAGCTACATCTAAGTGCTCGCGTCAGTTGATAGCTGTTATAGCTAAGCAAATACTCAAATACTCAAATACTCAAATACTCAAATACTCAAATACTCAAATACTCAAATACTCAAATACTCAAATACTCAAAT
>NZ_JBEOOY010000007.1:0-152383 GCF_040309585.1 Psychrobacter sp. GW64-MNA-CIBAN-0177 | reverse complement strand
TCAGATGCAGTTCCCAGGTTGAGCCCGGGGATTTCACATCTGACTTATCGAGCCACCTACGCTCCCTTTACGCCCAGTAATTCCGATTAACGCTTGCACCCTCTGTATTACCGCGGCTGCTGGCACAGAGTTAGCCGGTGCTTATTCTGCAGCTAATGTCATCGTCCGTGGGTATTAACCACGGAGTCTTCTTCACTGCTTAAAGTGCTTTACAACCAAAAGGCCTTCTTCACACACGCGGCATGGCTGGATCAGGGTTTCCCCCATTGTCCAATATTCCCCACTGCTGCCTCCCGTAGGAGTCCGGGCCGTGTCTCAGTCCCGGTGTGGCTGATCATCCTCTCAGACCAGCTACAGATCGTCGCCATGGTAGGCCTTTACCCCACCATCTAGCTAATCCGACTTAGGCTCATCTAATAGCGAGAGCAGTAAACTGCCCCCTTTCTCCCGTAGGTCGTATGCGGTATTAATTCGAGTTTCCCCGAGCTATCCCCCACTACTAGGTAGATTCCTAAGTATTACTCACCCGTCCGCCGCTCGACGCCTGGTAGCAAGCTACCATCGTTTCCGCTCGACTTGCATGTGTTAAGCCTGCCGCCAGCGTTCAATCTGAGCCATGATCAAACTCTTCAGTTTAATCTTGCTATGTAACCCTTTAAAGAGGCTACTAAACTTGGCTCATCTAATCTGGCAAAATCGCTAAAAATTATGTTCGTAATGAATTAACTTTGAGTTTTTCTGCTGTCTTAAATGATAATTTTTATAGTTAATAATCTCTCCGAAAAGAAAAGATAGTCAACTTTATTTTTTAGCATTCTGAATCAGCAAAAATCCACACAAGTTGTTCTTTAGTTATGCTTTTAAATAGTGTTCATCTACTGTCGTCCAGTAGGTGATTATATAGGGTGTCTCTTTCACCATTTAGCTCTAATCCCTTGCGGGTTAAGCTATCTAGCGAGCCGACTATCTTATCATAATGATTGGGATTGTCAAGCTTTTTTATAATTTGTTTCAGTAAGTTAGTCAGGTTATTTATATGTAATTTACATATAAGCTTTCCTGCTTTGCCTTAATGAGGTGCGTATTATAGACGCTTTATTTGGTAAGTCAAGAGGTAAATTATTTTATTTTAAAAGTAATTTATTTTGCTGATTCTCCTAAGTGGTAAACCACTTATCTAAACCGCCTTCCCTTTCGACTGGGACGCATTATACTCGGTTTGATATGAGGGTCAAGGGGATTTGTTGGCTATTTTAAAGATTATCTCGCCTTATTATTAATATCTTATATTTATCAGTCAGTTAAGATTAAAAATAGTTTTATCATGATAAGAAATAGCATTTTCTGCTTAAAATCGCTTATTTCTTCTATATAGAAGCTGTCTATATACTCTTCTTTTATACATAACGCTTTTATAGTTTACCTATCTTTTTAAAGAAGTCTTTGTAAGCAGCGACTTTCTTCTCTAACGCCAACGGGTATGCGCGCGAGGTTGACGGCAATCTATATAAGGTAAGATTGTTCACCTCGGCTTTTTTACTATGCTCGTTTTGCCATTCATAAGGATAAGCCATACTTTGATTGGTCTTAGGATATTTGGATTTGGCAGGTGGCTTAGCTAATAAATTGAGCAATACTTCTGTCGCTTTACCGCCAGTGGTAAATAAGGTTTCAACCTTTGGTACTTGTGGCAATATATTATCTAGATCAACTGGGGTGACAACGGTTAAGTTTTTATCTGAGGCATTGCCGGTCTCGCGGATAGCCTGAGTAACGGTAGGACAAGAAGCAATGCCGCGCTCGAACATAAAGGCGCGAATACGCTCAGGGTCAAAGCGCTTTTCATCACCGACTCTGAAATAATCCACATCGTCAAAAAATACCTTGCCATAAATACGCCACATATCATTATAAAAGTTCGGATAATGGAAACTCATGGCCCATTTATCAGCGGTCGGTGGAAATGTGCCCATCATCATCACGGTGGCATCGGGTGGTAACACTGGACCGAACGGATGGGTTTCTACTTCTGCTGCTCGAGCTGCGGACAATATCGAATTATTATCCATTTTATTAGCATTATTATAAGTATTGGATGGTTGTGTAGTCATAAGATTCTTCATCAGAAAAGCGGTTTTTTTGCTATCATAGCAGGCCTAAACACTACTTCATCTATCATGACGTTATTATAGTCAAACATAGTCAGTCTAAATGGAAATAGCCTTGCTACAAATGCCTTTGGCTTACTTTCAATTAAAGCATTAAGCTTACTATCGCTGGGCTAGATATAGGGTTGAAGTGCGGTAAGTGTTTGTATCTTTTATACTAATAGCAACCGCAGTAACTGCGCAAGCATCAGACCAAAACTAAGAGAGACCTTATGAGCGACTTAAAAATTACCGTCATTGATCATCCGTTAGTCCGTCATAAACTCAGCCTCATGCGCGAAAAAGACTGTAGTACTTATAAGTTTCGTACTTTGACCAAAGAGCTTGCACGCTTGATGGCGTATGAAGCGAGCCGCGATTTTGAAATCGAAACCTTCCCAATGGAAGGCTGGTGTGGTGAAATCACTGGTGAGCAAATTATCGGTAAGACCGCAACGATTGTGCCGATTTTACGTGCGGGTATTGGTATGCTCGACGGTGTGCTCGATTTGATTCCGACGGCAAAAATTTCTGTGGTTGGCTTGCAACGTGATGAAGAAACCTTGCAACCTGTGCCATTCTTTGAAAAATTCGTCAGCCATATGGACAAACGCCCTGCCCTTATCATTGACCCAATGCTAGCGACGGGTGGCTCAATGGTTGCGACTATCGAGATGCTCAAGAAAAATGGCTGTACTAATATTAAAGCGTTGGTATTGGTTGCGGCACCTGAAGGCGTGCGTTTGGTCAATGAGGCGCACCCTGACGTGACTATCTATACCGCTGCCCTCGACAGCCATTTGGATGAGCACGGTTATATCATTCCAGGCCTTGGTGATGCGGGTGATAAAATCTTTGGCAAGCAGTTGTCAAACAAGTAATTATTTTGCCACCTTTGAGATAATAGCCATTAAGGTAAGACCAGTAAGCCTAAACAAGCTATCGTCATAAAAATCATGGCACTAGCAAATAGCATCAACGATAAGGATATAAAATGAACGTATTGATTACAGGGGCAAGCGCCGGTTTTGGGAAAGCGTTGGCTGAACGTTTGATTGCCAACGGTCATCAGGTGATTGGCTGTGCTAGACGTCTAGATAAACTTAATAATTTGGCAGAAACCTTGGGCGAAGCGTTTTTACCCGTGGTGATGGATGTGAGTGACACGGCAGCTATCCCGCAAATTATCGCTGATCTGCCTGATACCTTTAAGCAAATTGATGTGCTGGTGAACAATGCAGGGCTGGCGCTCGGTACAGAGCCTGCGCACAAAGCCAGTCTTGATGATTGGATGCGCATGACCGACACCAATATTAAAGGTCTCATGGCGCTCACTCACGCGGTCTTGCCAGCGATGGTGGCACGCGATAGCGGTTATATCATTAATGTTGGCTCGATTGCAGGCAGCTGGCCGTATTTTGGCGGTAACGTTTACGGCGCGACCAAAGCATTCGTCAAACAGTTTAGTTTAAATCTGCGAGCGGACTTAATAGGTACGCAAGTGCGCGTGACCAACCTTGAACCGGGTAATGTTGCGGGCACTGAATTTTCAAACGTGCGCTATCATGGCGATGACGATAAAGCTGCTCAAGTTTATGATGGCTTCAAAACCATGACGGGTGAGGATATCGGCGATATCTTATTATGGCTGATTGAATCGCCAGCTCATATCAACGTCAATCGCTTAGAAGTCATGCCAGTCGCACAAACCTATAACGGGCTGACGATTGCTAAGCAGGATTCTTAAACGTTTAGCCGAGCGTTCGACTCATTAACGTAATTCATAATAACGAAGCAACGTAGTCTCACCTATGTTGCTTCTTTTTTTGCTGATGACATTCTCTTCATTGACCAAGCGTAACTCCTGAAAATCTAAAATCAATACTTCATTGCGTGTGCGCTCACTGGTGCGCTTATTGTGACGTATCGGAAATCCTACCACCTGCCTTCCGACGATGGTTATCTGATTAATCACTGCTTCTGAATGATCCATGACAGATTTTTTATGGGCTTGCTGCGCATTGATGACTGCTGTGGCAGGATTCACAGTCGTGGTTAACAGCTTATCTAAGCGCGCAATTTTTGGCATACTTCCTCCCAAAAACAACGTCTGCGCAAGTGGTAAATACTGAGCATGACGTATCAACTCTCGGCGAAATAACGCTGGCATATCCGCATTAAAACTGTCTTCTGTCTGCCGATAAAAAGCAATAAATTGACGCTGCAGATAACCGCCAAATACTGTAAAGTTAATCCACTGTTGATAGATATCATTAGCCAGTAATTGCCTAGTGAAAATATCGGAAAAAGCCTTGGCATCTGGTGTGATATTACCCATTAACATGGCTATCAATAAGCTGTGCGCATCGGTAAAAGTCTGCTGCTCCCAAACTTGCGGGTAAAGGCTGCTATCAAGTGATGCCAATGTCGATATGCTCATAAAGCATCGCCCCTTTATTGTTATATTTCAAATTGAGATAATGACTCTTAATCACAAGCGTCACTTACTGTCTATTCATTTTATGCTATGGTCAGCTTAGCTATTTTTTATGAGCACTGTTTTTATTAATGCAGATTTTACTATAACAAGCTCCCATCGATAAGATAAGGATATTTTATGACGAATAATGCGCTGACTTTGACCTTAGAATGGTTCTTGAATCCTGACCATTTACCGTTTATCGCAGGGATTCAGACCGGTGCGTATCAAAAAGCTGGACTCGATATCACCATGATTGAACCGACGGAGCATTATGATGGCTTTGCCGAGTTGCAAGCAGGCAATATCGACCTGCACGTCAATGAGCCGATTCATTTATTTGAACATTATTTTGATGACCTAAAAGCGCTCGGCTGTTTTTTTGTGACCGATGGCGGCGTGCTGATGAAGCAAAGTAGCATGGAGAAGCTACAGCAAAACCAGCCAATACGTATTACTACGCCAGCAGCCAATCCCATTACCAATAAAATCGGCTTTGAGATTCTGCATCGTTATGCCAAGCAGAATAACTTTGAATTGGATCGTAATAATGTTGAATTCGTCGAGACGGACTTTCAGCATTTAAAGCATTTGCAGGAAGGCGATGGCAACCCTAAAGGTCAGGGCGAATTCGATGGCGCTTGGTTATGCTTTTATAACTTTGAAGGTATTGAGGCCAATCACGCTGGACTGGACTACACCTTTATTGATCAAAACTTATCGCCCTATCCCAACTTTTCAGCGCTTGAGCTGATGACGACGCATAGTATTTGGGACGCTAAAAAAGAAGCGTTGCAGCAGTTCGTCAAGATCACTACTGAGATGGGCCAGTTATGTATCAATGATCCAGAGCAAGCACGCGCGATTTATTATGGTTACACAGGTGAATCAGCGTCGGCACTGATGGATGACATTATCAATGATACGCTCAAGCGCTTGATAACGCCTATTGAACCCAACGCTGGTCGTTGGTCGGCACTACGAGATATGTTAAATACACTTGATATCGCTGCGCTCAGCGATGCGGATTATGCAAAGCTGTGGCAGTAAAACAATAGTCAAAATAGTTGGCTTGTTTTTTGGCTTATTTTTAACAGTTACGATATTTATCACGGAAATACGACGCTATGATGACCAATTTAATGACGTTGCCCAGTCGCTACCAGTCGCGTTACCAGTTGCAAACGCTGACCGTTACTGCTGCTGACGGTACGTCGCTGCCCGTTCCAGTCATTGGTCAAGGTACGCCAGTGCTAATGCTGCATGCCTATGGGATGGATGCACGCGAGTTCTTACCTTTTATCTTGGCACTGACGGGTAAATATACTTTTTATTTGCCGCATCTGCGTGGTTTTGGTGCCGCAAAAGATATCATGATGGAACAGTTTGATTTTGTCCGTCAATATGCGGATGATACTAACGCTGTGATTGAGCAAATTTGTGAATGGCGTCAAATAGAGACGTTGCCAGTGGCAGCTATTTCGATGGGCGCGCAAGTCATGTGGGCTTATTTTGAGCGTTTTGGTGCCTCAAGAGTCAGTCGCTATCTTAATATTGATCAAAATCTAGCGATTCATAATCAAGATGACTGGCAAGGAGGACTATTTGGCACACGGCAACAAGAAGTGTTCGATATCTTTCAAGAAGTAATCGATCTGACCTTACCTTATGCAGACTCTAATAGCTTTACCCATCTGCCCTTTGCGCTTAAGCGCCATGCAACCGATGTCGAAAGGCTGTTTTCTTTATTATCCGTTAATCGCACGCGCTCAAAAGCCTTTATACAAACGATGACTCATAAAAACGACCACACACTCGCGCTTTACGACCACAGCATTTGGCATCAAAAAATGCGCTGCTTGCAAGCCTATTTGGTCTTACCTTACGATTTTCGCGGTGCCATAGATAGAGTGACTATTCCTGTGGTCAATCTCATCGGTGGTCGCTCTAAGCTTTATGATCCCAAATGGCAGCAGAAGATTACCCAAATGCTGCCTAACGCCACTGAAGTTATTTTGCCACGTTCAGGTCACGCCATTCCCTTGGATGAGCCGATTGGGTTTTATCGAGTGTTAAAAGAGTTTTTGCAGAATCGCTAGCTCAGTGCAACTTACTGCGATGTCACAGAACCACTCTATAATCGACACTGTTACTGTACAACCCGTCATAGTAATCGCTCTATCCACCTTTTATACTAAAAACCTGACGTTAGCTGTGTAAGCGCAGTAACGTTAAAATAAAATACTTTTTAATAATAATTCTAAAAGGAACAATGTATGCCTTACGTTAGCGTTGCACAGCAAGACAATCAAGCTGTCGATTTATATTATGAGGTCTAAGGTAGCGGCAAGCCTGTGGTATTAATCCATGGCTGGCCGCTGAGTGGACGCGCTTGGGAGTCGCAATTGATGACACTCGTTGAAGCTGGTTATCAAGTCATTACTTATGATAGACGCGGCTTTGGTCAATCGTCTAAGCCATGGGAAGGTTATGATTACGATACCTTAGCGCAAGATCTAAAAGCATTGATGGATGAGCTGGATCTGCAAGATGCTACTATCGTTGGCTTCTCTATGGGTGGCGGCGAAGTCGCTCGCTATTTGGGCAACTTTGGTTCAGAACGCATTAGCAAAGCGGTACTCGCCTCTTCTGTTCCACCTTATCTGTTCAAAGCTGATGATAATCCTGATGGGGTCTTAGCAGAAGCAGATATTCAAGCATTCTTAGATGGCGTCAGCGGCGATCGTATTGCCTTCTTAAACGACTTTACCAAGAATTTCTTTACGCCAGCAGAGGGTAAGCTACTAGTTAGCAAACCAATGCGTTTATATAACCGCGATATCGCCTCGTTTGCTTCAGCGAAGGCGACTTATGATTGCGTCAAATCCTTTGCCTACACCGACTTCCGTGATGATCTGAAGAAATTCGATGTGCCAACCTTAGTTATTCATGGCGATGCCGATCAAATCGTGCCACTTGAAGCTAGTGGTCAACGCTCGCACGATATGATTAATGATAGCCAATTACATGTGGTTAAAGGTGGCCCACATGGCATTAATGTCACTCATAAAGATGAATTTAATAAGGCTTTGATTGACTTCTTAAATAGCTGATTAGCTTTGGCTTTGAATTAAATAAGAAAAGCGACCTTGATAAGTCGCTTTTTTTTATTATAAGTTGTCAGAAAATTGTCCAGTTTAATCCACTAAGGCTTTAATCAGCTCAAATCTTGGCACTTCCTTACCGTCACTTATCACAGTTTCAGTAAACATCGCTAATGGTCGCACCCAAACGCCATACTCACCGTATAGGCAGCGGTAAACCACTAGCAATTCTTCTGTTTCTGAATGCTGCGCGGTATGCAAAACTTGGTAAAGACTGCCTTTATAGTGGCGGTAAATGCCTTGGGGGATGGTTTGGGTCATAAAATCATTTTCTCATTAAATTTTATTGATTCCGAGGTAATTAAATAAATCTAACCATGTATAACATATTATGCTTTTATATTTACATGTATCAGGTATCTTTATGTCACCTACTAATTCTTTAGATATATCTTTGTTAAACCCTTGCTCACTTGTCAAAACACAAGCATTTTTGCTTATAGCAACAGCTATATTAGATAGATCATTACTAATCCCATTAACCTTCTTTAAACGCCTCTCTACCTTCATGTTCTGAAAGAATGGTAATTCTTCAATCATTTGATTTTGTAGAGATAAAAGTTGAGTTTGATATGTCGTCTTTCTTATTACTTCAATGTTGAATGATTTGAAAAAATCATCCAAAACTATAGGTGAATACCCATCGAAAAGCGCTACTCGACCGTAAATTTCCTGTCTAATATCTTCAGAAACGACAAATTTAATAAGTCCAGCAGATATCGAGTTTAAAAGCGAATCCCAAATTGTTTTGAATATTTCAATAGGATAATATCGATAGCAAATATCAATAATAGCATTAGTATCTAAACAGACTCTTATCATCAAGAAAACGCCTTATCTTCTAAGTACTTCAAATCCTCAATACGATTAGGAATTCTCAGCAAGTCCATTGCAGAGTTAATAGTTAGCTCTTCTTTCCAAATAGCTGAAAATACTTGCTGTAAATAAACTTTACCAAAATGATTATATGTGGTGTGTCTCTTCTTAACCCCAAAACCTCCAGAGTTTTCAACTTGAAGGCTTTTTAGGTAGTCTTCAAGCTCTATTTGTTTTACTAAACCTAATTGTTTAAGCTGAATAGCAACAGCTGGTCGACTAGCCTTAGTAACCTTTCGAATTGCTAGTATGTTCTCACTTAGAGATAAGTTCGAAGAGTAATATTTATAGACAATTGAACTAGGGACTAAAACATATCCTGCAACCTCATTACAATAAACCTCTTCAGTATAGTTAGAATATATCAAGTTGCCGTCCAAAGCACTTTGCTTCAAACCTAAATGTACCAGTTCGTGTATTAGAGTAAAAAGTCGACGTGCGGGTGACTGTCCCGTAGTTAAAATCACTATGATAGGTAATTTATCATAGTACAAAGACATACCTTCTGAGCTTAAAGAAGGATTTGATTTCTCTAAAACAATTACATCATTTTTTTCCACTATAGTACGCCAAGACTTATAATAATCAGAGCCTGACTCTAAAAGATTTTCTTCCTCTAAATTTAAGAAATCTATGATTAATTGTGCATCGTGCTGTGCATTACTTCCTAAGAGATTTAAACCAAAATTACTTATATTTTCATCTAAAGACTCATAAATACTTAATAGATTGTCTCTGTCGATATATGCTTCCTGAGCTACTTTTTGGAATTGATAACTTTGCTCTTCATCTTCTCCTGATATATCTTCATACTTATTTCTAAAATCAATGACTTTAGGTAATTCACGACTAATGACTGAATCAAAAGTTAAATAAGAAACTGGTACTAGAAGTATGTCAGCTAATTTATTGAGCTGTTTAATTGTGAAAACATTATTCTCGACCTCAGCACTTTCAATTTTTTTAGAAGGAATGGAGGTTTTTTTGGCAAGCAAATCTACAGATAGCGACATCTGTTGTCGGTAATGACTCAATGCTATTGGAGAATGTCTCACTAATTGACGATTTGTCATAACTTCCTAGAATATCCTTTTAGAGTTAAACAAGGCTATAATTAATATTATAGCCCTATTTTAAATTAAACTTTATAAAAGAATTGTCTTTAACCTAACCCACCGTCACTTTCGCATACGCCTTTTTGCCTGCTTGGATAACGACTGTCTGACCAGACGTTAAGCTAAAGCCCGCATCGATGACTTCGCCATCTACTTTTACCGCACCACGCTTAATCATATCTTTAGCCGATGAGCTGTTTTTGGCAAGCTCTGCTTGATTTAATATCTGCGTGATAAATAATGCGTCCTGCCCTTCCAACTCTAATGTCACTTCTGGTAAATCAACTGGCAATTCGCCATCAGCAAGCACGTTACCCGCTGACTTGTGTGCATTAGCAGCCGCCTCAGCATCGTGGAAGCGCTCGATTAATTCTTCGGCAAGAATACGTTTGATTTCTTGTGGATTGCGACCGTTTTCCATCTCTGCCATTAAGCCTTCGACTTCCTCCATCGGCTTAAAGCTTAAAAATTCAAAATAACGGCGAATTAGAGTGTCTGGCATCGATAGCAGTTTTTGGTACATCGTGCCCGGTGCATCATAAATAGCGACATAGTTGCCCAATGATTTGGACATTTTATTCACACCATCTAAGCCTTCCAAAATCGGTACGGTAATACACACTTGTGGCTCTTGACCATAACGACCTTGCAACGTGCGCCCCATCAATAGATTAAAAGTCTGATCGGTACCGCCAAGCTCGATATCCGCTTTCAGCGCGATAGAGTCATAACCTTGCACCAATGGATAGAGAAACTCATGGATAGAGATTGGGGTCTGTGAAGCATAGCGTTTAGAGAAATCATCACGCTCAAGCATACGCGAGACGGTTTGCTGACTGGCCAGCTGAATCATATCAGCGGCTGACATATCGTTGAACCATTCAGAGTTAAAGACTACGCGAGTTTTTTCTTTGTCCAAGATTTTAAATACTTGCTCAGCATAAGTAGTCGCATTGGCTTTGATTTGCTCATCAGTCAATGGCGGACGCGTGCTGTTTTTGCCAGAGGGGTCACCAATCTTGGCGGTATAATCGCCAATTAAAAAGTAAATCTCATGACCCAAGTCTTGAAAGTGCTTCAGCTTATTAATCAATACCGTATGACCTAAGTGCAAGTCGGGGGCAGTAGGATCAAAGCCTGCCTTGATACGTAGTGGACGATTGAGTTTAAGCTTAGCAATTAAATCCTCTTCAGATAGGATTTCTTGCGTACCGCGTTGAATTAGGGCAAGTTGTTCTTCTAGGGTGTAAGTTTGCGTGGTCATGATGATCTCTTTATTGTCTTTATTAAAAGGGTAAAGCGTTTGGCCTATTTATCCCAAGCCCCAAAATACGATTAGCGGCGTCAAACTCGTTTAGTCCACTAGATATAGTACTTGCGCTCGTTTTTCTTGCTACTCTGATTTTTGGGAACGGGATTAAAGTTTCGTAGCCAGCAAAAAATGTTAGAATTTGGCAGATATACTAGCGTTTTTTAAGGAAAATTGCCATGACCAAGCCTCGGTCAACGATTGATAATAAAAATAACGATCTTTCAGATTCAAGTGTACCTGAAAATTCAGATGCTTTATCGCTCGCCGAAACCCTTGAACAGACGGTATTTGAAAGCTTCGATGAGGGTTTATATATCGGCATGATGTCGGGTACCAGCTTAGATGGTATGGACGCCGTATTGTGTCAGTTCAGTAATGATAGTAGTGCTGAAGAAGATAGCCAAGCACCGATGCGACTGTTAGCAACTCATAGCCAAGACTTCCCGCCACGACTGCGCGAAGTGTTATTGGCCTTATGTCAGCCCAATAGTGTCAAGGAATTGATAGCCAGCGATGCTGAGCCCAACAGTGAAAGCCATAGCGAATTGGAGTGGTTCGGTTGGGCAAGCCGCGAGTATGGTGAGTTTGCCAGCGAGGTGGTCAATACTTTATTAACACAAGCAGATATCGACGCAGAGTCAGTGCTAGCGATTGGCTGTCATGGGCAGACCGTGCGTCATCGTCCACAGATGGGCTTTAGCTTACAATTGGTCGATGCCAATATTATCGCTGAGCGTACGGGCATTAGCGTGGTCAGTGATTTTCGCCGCCGTGATATGGCGGTCGGTGGTCAAGGTGCACCCTTGGTTCCGGCTTTTCACCAAGCCTTATTTGCCACGCCTGATAGTACGCTAGTGTTATTAAATTTGGGCGGTATTGCCAATATTACCGTCTTACCAGTCAATGATAAGCCGGTAAATGAGGCTGTTATTAATAATAATGCTGTGATTGGTTATGATACGGGTCCTGCCAACCTATTATTGGATGCATGGGCAGCATTGCACACGGGTAAAGATTATGACGCTGGTGGCGCTTGGGCGCAGTCTGGACAAATTATCGAGCCGCTACTCAATCAATTATTAGCCCATCCGTTTTTTGCAAAACCTTATCCGAAAAGCACGGGGCGTGAGGACTTTAATTTAGCTTGGCTACAAGCTGAGCTGCAGACGTTCGAGCAGACCACTGTCGATACCCGCTATGCAGCAGCCGATGTGCAAGCGACTTTAACCGAGTTGACCGCTATCAGCGCCAGTAGCCAAATCACCCAATTTATCAAAAATAATAAAAACAGTGCAGTTTATGTCTGTGGTGGTGGTGCCTTAAATGACTACCTAATGAGCCGTTTGCGCACGCATTTGCCTCAGTGCAGTGTGGAAACTACAGCCAGCTTAGGACTAGAGCCTACATGGGTAGAGGCCGTTGCTTTTGCTTGGTTGGCACGGCAGACCTTGATGGGTGAAACGGGTAACTTGCCTGCAGTAACTGGCGCGAGTAAAAATGTGGTGTTGGGACAAGTGTGTTTTGCATAGTCTACTGATTTTAGTTTACATGCGTGCACTTATGTGTTTTATAATGGCTTCTGAAATAACATCCTCTTAGGACCGTAAGTACAGGATATATCGCATGAGTCAACACAGCAGTTCAACCACTTCGCAAGCTGATCAAGTTAGCGCAACCTCGGCGCACAAACCGCGTCATAAGCCGCCCCACTATGAGCGCTCTGATGAGTTGCGCGTGGTGGTTACTGGCATAGGTGCCATTACGCCACTGGGTCTGGACGTTGACAGCTCGTGGACGAAATTGCTCAATGGCGAGAGTGGTATTACCCCAATTAGCCACTTTGATACGACCGGATATCGTGCGCAAATCGCTGGTGTGGTCAAGGACTTTGACGCCAAACAATATATGAATGCCAAAGACGCCCGCCGCTATGATGAGTTTATTCATTATGGCATCGCTGCCTCTAGCATGGCATTACAGAACGCGGGCTTTATCGACGAAGTCAGCGCTGCTGACGCCCCTGTGCAAGGCGTGGATCAAGAGCGTTTTGGCATTATTTTAGGCTCAGGGATTGGTGGTATACAAACCATCGAAAACAGCCGTGATACCTTACGTGAAAAAGGCGCTACCAAAGTCTCACCCTTCATTATCCCTGGCTCTATTGTCAATATGGCAGCAGGATTGGTCGCGATTAAACATACCTTAAAAGGCCCAAATCTCGCGACGTCGACTGCCTGTACGACCGCCACTCATGCTATCGGTCTCGCTGCGCGCTTAATCGCCTACGGTGATGCCGATGTCATGCTGGCAGGGGGCAGTGAAAAAGGCTCTAGCCCACTGGGCATAGCAGGCTTCGGTGCCATGCACGCCCTCTCTACTCGCAACGATGAGCCGACCAAAGCCTCGCGTCCATTTGACAAAGATCGTGACGGTTTTGTGCTCGGTGACGGCGCAGGCGTGGTAGTGCTAGAAAGCCTTGCTCATGCCAAAGCGCGCGGTGCCACGATCCTCGCCGAGCTGGTAGGTTTTGGTATGAGCGATGATGCCAGCCACATTACCGCGCCACCAGAAGATGGTAGCGGCGCGGCACGAGCGATGAAAAACGCTTTAAATGATGCAGGCATTGAGCCTGCCGCCGTTGGCTATGTCAATGCTCATGGTACCAGCACCCCTGCTGGTGACGTCGCTGAATCAATTGCTATCGAAACGGTATTTGCGCCCGTCAAGGACAGCATTTTGGTCAGCTCAACCAAATCCATGACCGGTCATTTGCTAGGTGCTGCTGGTGGTGTCGAAGCGATATTTACTGTCCTTGCCCTGCAACATCAGCATATACCGCCAACCATTAACTTGGACAATGTCGAAGATAACTGCAACCTTGATTACGTGGCTAACCAATCACGTAAAGTTGAAAATCTGCAATATGCGGTGTCCAATAGCTTTGGCTTTGGCGGCACCAATGGCTCGTTAGTATTTGCGCGCTGGCCAGTTCAACCCTAAAGCGAAAAAGAACGCCTAAAAGCGTGTGAGGCAATCCATTGTAACCTTGGTGTCAGATTTGCTACGTTTGTCCACTTGCAGCCCCTTATCGTACTTGCGTATGATAAGGGGTAATTTTTGGAACATTTATGGAAGATACCATGTCAAGCTACTCATTTTCCCATCAGTTTTACCAGCGCTGGACGTGTGCGCCTGAGCCTATTCGCGCAGCCATTACCCAAGAGCTAAAGGATATCACCACCCTCTTACAAACCGAGACGCCGTTTGAGAGCTTTGTTTTTAGCACCCATGATCTAGATGCGCATGTCGATGAGCTTTATGAAAATCATGAAGCCGAGCAAGCGATTGCCCAAGCCATCGCCGACAAACAAGCGCAAGTGCGCGCCGCTGCTGAAAAAGAACGTCTCGAAGAAGAACAAAGAATCAAAGCGGTAGAGGATGCTAAGCTCAAAGAAGAGGCAAAATTAAAAGAAGAAGCCCGACTGCATGAAGAAGCAAAAGCTGCACAAAAAGAACAACTGAAAAATGAACAGCTAGTAGCCGATAAAAATAGCCTTGATAATAAAGTTGCCCCTACCGATAGCAGCCAGACAAATACTGATAACAATACTGCCAATAGCGCTGCAAATAATTCTTCTGAAAGCACAGTCGCCGAAGAATCAGATGCTGCAAAAAATGACGCTGTTAACGATACTCTTAGCAAAAACGATGATGGCATCAAAAATAATAATGACATTAAAAATGACAACAGTATCAAAGCTGTCAATGATAAAGCCAGCGCCGCCATCAAACTGGCATTAAAAGATGCAAAACTAAGCGCAACGCATCAAGAATTGATCCGTGAACTTGAGATGCAGATTGATGACTATCTCAGTGAGCAAATGATGTTGATGTCTGAAAATCTAAAATCTTGGCTACGTGCTGAGATGACTCAACATTTGGGTGAGCAAGATAAATCAGTAACTCATAAAGATGCGCAAAAAAGTTAAATATAGCATCTGGATAATAAACGGCATCTGGATAACAGCACCTAGTCAATAATCCGTATTCAGGTAATAAGTAGTATTCACGTAAGAAAAAGCCCCGTAAATCGTTTATAGGGCTTTTTTTATTTCAGGTTGGTAGTTGCAAAGCTTGTATAGTCAAGGAATTTCAGAATCGCTACAAGGCGACTGACCGCAGATAGTACACTGAGTACATCTAGGGCGGGTAACACCGTAGCGGTTTAAAAGTGCTCTGACTATAATTAGATAGCTTGTGTACGCTCAGTTAACCACTCTAATGCCGCACCATCAACACGGTCTTTTAGCTCAGCAAAGACTTGGCTGTGATATTCATTCAGCCAATCAATCTCTACTTGATCCAACAATGACGGCTCAATCAGACGGGTATCAATGGGGCAGTAAGTCACTGTTTCAAAGTTAAGGAAATTACCGAATTCCGTTTCTACTGGCTGAGCAACCCGTTTATTTACCATCAAGTTTTCGATACGAATACCGTATTTACCTTCACGATATAAACCCGGCTCATTACTCGATATCATACCCTCTTTCATCGCCCGCTCTTTTGGCGTGCTGGCACTATAAGCAATGACTTGCGGGCCTTCATGGACGTTTAAGAAGTAACCAACGCCATGACCAGTACCATGACCATAGTCCATCTGTGCCTGCCATAATGGCGCACGGCAAATCGCATCAATCAGTGGTGAAGCAATGCCATCAGGGAAATGCGCTTTTGCTAAGGCAATATGGGCTTTGAGCACGGTGGTAAAGTCACGCTTGTGCTCGCTGCTTACTTTGCCAATACCGACCACGCGTGTGATATCGGTGGTGCCGTTTTGATACTGCGCCCCTGAGTCAATCAGTAATAAGCCGCCCTCGCCCTCAGCGACGTCAAGGTAGCTGAACTTTTCTGGCGTCGCACGGTAATGTGGCAATGCCCCGTTTTCATTAAAACCTGCAATCGTTGGAAAGCTTGGCGATACATAATGTGGCTGCTGACTACGTACCTCAATCAGCATGCTATCGACATCAAGCTCACTTAAACGCTCGCCATCTGCTAGACGCTGCTCAAATGTGGCAAAGAATTCACTTAATGCAGCGCCATCTTGACGCATGGCTTCACGTACATGATCGATATCGGCGTCAGACTTAACCGATTTTAGCAACGTGCTCGGTGCCATTTGCTCGATAAAGCCCACATCGTCTGCCATCCTTGATAGTGTACCCACTGCGACTTTGCTTGGGTCTAATAGCAGCAAATCTTCTGGTGTCAGGGCGCCCAATGCCTCTTGTACCGCTTCATAATCAGCAAGGGCAATACCTCTGTCTTTTAGGCTCTTAGCGATGTCAGCACTGACTTTATTATTATCGACAAACAACGTTGCTTTGTCTGCACTAATCAGCATATGGGATAAGAACACAGGATTATAATCGACGTCAGCGCCGCGTAAGTTGGTCAACCAAGCGATATCATCTAAGCTGGAAAGCAAATGATGCGTTGCGCCTGCATCCGCCATACCGGCACGCACGGCAGCAAGTTTTGAGGTAGCGGACTGGGCGAGAAACTGCTCATCGTGGGCATACAACTCTGCTGATGGCAGCGCTGGACGATCACTCCATACTTCTGTCAATACGTCACGCTCAGTGATCAAGGTAATGTCGTTAGCATCAAAGGCGTCTAGCAGCTTATCTTGCTCGGCGATAGACAGCACATTGCCATCGACTGCTACGCTATCACCTTCTTGTAAATGCTCGGCGAGCCAATCGATATGATTTGGTTTACCAGGCGCGAGCCTTTCTAAGCTGATACCTGTGCCTTCTAATTGATCAGCGGCGTGCACCCAATAACGACTATCGGTCCACATGCCAGCAAAATCAGCGGTAACGACGAGCGTGCCAACAGAGCCTGTAAATCCTGACAACCATAAACGGGATTGCCAATATTCTGGTAAGTATTCAGATAAATGCGGATCAGCAGAGGGGACGATAATCGCAGTAAGGTCTTGGGCAACTAAGCTTTTGCGTAAACTATCGATACGATCATGAATGGTTTGTTTATTCATTGAATGTGTCCTTATTGATTTTGGAGAAATTAGATGTAAAAAATACTACTGTGAGGCGACTATGGATAGCCGTCTTATTTGGGCGTTTAAAATCGCTTTAAAGTTTAATTAAATGATCAGTACTTGAATCAGCCAAATTCAATAGTTTGAGAATTAAAATGTTGTAAAAAGTCAGATGCCAAATATATGAGGCCAATTATTATTTCAGCAAAATAGCATTACAGTAGAACATCATTAGATGTCTGGGCAGATAACAGGCTTTCAATGGCCGAAGAGAAATATCTCACCGAATGAAACAATAAAACGTGCTACCAGCAATGGTAACACGTCTCATCCTCTGTCATTGACTTGTGCGCTACACTCGCTCAATGACTTATTGAAAACCCTATTGATTAGCTGACTTTATCGGCGCGCTCACTTTTCTGTAGCATGTTATTAATAGGCTTCGCTAATACCAGTAATAAGGCAGCCGTAACAACCAATAAAATTGTCATCGTCGTAAACAGATCTGGTAAGCCTTCAATCTTATCCGCTGAGACATTGCCACCGAAAAATGCGGCAACCAAATTACCCATGGCTAAAGAAGCAAAGAAAAGTCCCATCATCTGCCCTTGCATCCCTTTTGGGGCAAGCTTAGTCATTGAAGACAGACCTACAGGACTAAGTGCCAGTTCACCAAGGGTGAGTAGTAGCAAACTACCTACCAACCACAAAGGTGATGCCAACCCACTATCATTGGTCAAAATACTTTTCGAGGCCACAATCATCAAGCCAAAACCTGCAGCGGCAAGTAACATACCAAGAGCAAATTTCACCATACTACTAGGTTCAACACCTCTATTACCAAGCTTAACCCAGATAATACTGACGATTGGCGCTAGCAGTAGAATGAACAAAGGATTTAATGATTGGAACCAAATACTCGGTATCTCAAACCCCAAAACATCCAAATCTGTATAACGGTCAGCAAATAAGTTAAAAGACGTCGGCTGCTGCTCAAAACTTGACCAAAATAGCGTTGAGCCGATAATTAAAATAAAGCAAATCAATAGACGCAGCTTATCGGTTTTATCAAGCCTAGGTGAGATGAACATAATGGCAAAGTACAGTATCACTACACCTGCAATGATATAAGTCATATACTCCGCCACCATCTGCGGTTGAAACGGCATCAGACCTGTAGAGACTAAAACGACGACTGCCACTAGCAACGCTAAGAATCCAGCGACCCAGCGGCCTATATGTTTATAACGGTCATTGGAGCGCTCCCACTCAGGCGTGATGCCTTTCGCTTGCGCATAGTGTGTTAGCGTTTTTTGAGCAGAAAAACGGTAGATGAGTAGTGAGACCAACATCCCAAGACCACCAACACCGAAGCCAACGTGCCACATACCTTTTTCTTTAAAGATACCGACGATGAGTGCGGCTAATAATGCGCCGATATTGATACCCATATAAAATAAGGTAAAACCACTATCACGACGTACATCACCTTCAGAATACAACGCCCCAACCATCACCGAAATACAGGTTTTAAATAGTCCTGAACCCATAACAATACACATCAAGCCGACGAAAAACAGCGTCATGCCAAATAATGCGGAGAGCGCAATACATAAGTGACCAAGGGCGATAATGATACTACCCCACCACAAAGCACGCTCCTGACCTAGCCAATTATCGGCTAACCAACCGCCCGGTACTGCTGCTAAATATAGCGAACCCGCAAAAATACCATAAATGGCCGATGCGGTAACATCATCAAAACCAAAACCACCGCTGCCTACCGTCGCCACCATAAATAGTACGAGTAGTGGGCGAATACTATAATAAGAAAAGCGCTCCCACATTTCCGTAAAAAATAGCGGACGTAATGGTTTTGGATGTCCCATAAAGCCGTTGTCTAGCGCTTCCAGTTCAGCAGCACCAACCCCTAACTTTGATTCTCTGCTCATACATTTATTCCTTTAAATATCATATTAGTGATGACCAACTACCCAATTACGCAGATGAACGGTCATATAGGCGGAACATTGTCTCACTTGGTTATAACCAAGTAAAGAAAAAGTTGGCTAATAATTACACAAATACCCATAAAAAAACTCGCTCTTAAGCGCTAAGAGCGAGTTTTTGTTGGGATTATCAATGAAGAAATGCGGTCAACTGTTTTATAGAGCACTAATAATAAGACTAGCCATTCTTGAAAACGCTGTTTGTCAAAAGTTGCTCTGCAAAATTAATCTTATAAGAATAGCATTCAGTATAGGTAAGGACACGCTTATTCTGCGGTTGTTGTCTCTTCGGTATTACCAGCGTCTAGGTCGCCATCAGCTTGTTCTGCGCTCAAGTCAGCATCGCCAACAGCGGCTTGGTTTACCGTACCTGATGCTGATGCCGTACCTGCTTCCGCTGTCACTACCGCGCCACTCGTATCTGCAGCTGGTGTGACCGTTGCATCAGCAGCCGTAGCCGGTGCTGCTGTATCAGTGCCTGCTTCTACTGGCGCTGCTGCGCTATCGGTCTCAGCGGGGGCTGCGTCTTCAGTAGCACTCGCGGCGGCTGTATCAGTGGCAACAGATTCTTCTGCCGTCTCAGCCGTAATGTGCTCTCCTGCTGGGCGCAAGAATGCTGAAACACCAATGAGTAAGACGATACCTAAAAATAAGGCAACACCGCCTAAAGCAAATAAGAACTCTTTCTTAGGGTTGTTTTCGACAATATGTTCTGACATACCTTATCCACCTTACACAAAATATTTGAAATATTTGGCTATTATATCGCAATTTATGTCGATTTGTTAAAACCCTTAACGATTTAAAGGGTTTATTATCGAATAAATCATTCAAATTAGCATTTGCTAGTCTGATTCATTAGCTGACCGAACGGCTTCGAGGGGTCGCGCGCTTGCCAAGATAGCTCAATAACAATAGGAGCGCTATAATGAACAAAATCGGGTAGTTACCAAAACGCATGAATGGTGTATTACCCACCCGTGCCTGAATATCACCGCGTAGTACCGTCCGTTCAAACTGCGGGGCACGCTCTACAATACGGCCCTTATGGTCGATGATAGCGGTCACACCAGTGTTGGTCGCTCGCATAAACCAGCGACCATTCTCAAGCGCGCGCATTTGTACCATTTGTAGATGTTGCAGTGGACCCGCCGAGGTGCCAAACCAGGCATCGTTTGAGATGGTCAATAAAAAGTCGGTTCCAATCGCATTTTTACGCGTGGTATCGGGATAAGCAACTTCATAACAAACGGCCGCGCCCAAGTTGTGCCCACGTACACGCAGTGGTGACTGATTGTCGCTACCGCGACTATAGCTCATAATCTCTTGGCTACCAGCTAAGTTGGGTAAAATATCAAGCAGACCTTCAAACGGAATATATTCACCAAAAGGTACTAGCCGTTGCTTTTTGTACATGCCCTCTGCATCCGCACCTAACGCAATAACACTATTATAAAACGGTGGGTATTTATCCGTGCTCGGATCAAATGCTGCTTCATCCTTGTAAGGAATACCGGTGACCCACGTGGTATTGGTGGCTTTGGCCATTTTTACCATTTCACTGATAAACCCTACAGCTTCGGTCTGAAACATTGGAATCGACGATTCAGGCCACAGAACAATGTCACGTCCCCACTCAGTACGCGTCAAGGTTGCATAGATTTTTAAGGTTTCTACTTGATACTCGGTCAGCCATTTTAGATCTTGCGGAATATTGCCTTGAACCAGTGATACCGATAAATCAGGCGTGCCTTTAGGTTTCGTCCATTGTGGATTTATCAACCATAACGAGACGCTAAGCACCAGCAAGGCAGCCGTCGCAATCATATAACCACCACGGCGACGCAACAGCTCAACGGCACTTGCCGCTAACAGGATGGCGACAAAAGAGACAGCAAATACGCCGGCAACGGGTGCTAATGACGACAGCCAATATTGCTCGGTAAAGGCGTAACCGACGAACAACCACGGGAATCCAGTGAACAGCCAAGTCTTCATCCACTCTTGCAACACCCAAAGCGCTGCAAAAGCCAAAGGCTGCTTGCCAACCAGTCGATTAAAAATCAACGCCAAAAAGCCATGAAACAAGCCCATGCCCAGACCCATCAGCGCAATCATAATCAACGCCAGCCATGCGGGCGTCGCCCCATAGACATGGATGGACGTATAGAGCCAAAATGCACCCACGCACCATAGCCCCGTGCCGTATGCTTGACCGATAAAAAAGGCTCGGCGACCTGTCATCTCAGGCATCAATAGCGCGTATAAGATAGCGGGCGATACCAGTGCTACTGGCCAAATACCATAAGGCGCGAGCGCAAAAATAAATATTGCCCCTGCCAGCCAAGCAATCAATATGGCCAAACCCATAGGCAAACCTTTCGGTTTTTCGGGGTTCAGACGTTTTTGCAAATCAACAGTAGACAGACGCATAGCAGTTATCCAAAACCATAGTATCTAAAATGTTACATGTTTAGTATTCAGCCAATATTTAACCTAAAGCTGGCTCAATGGCTATAAACGCCCTATTTTTTCAATAGTATTGTTTGATAATCGTCTTATAAATATAGTCAAAATACCCCAAAAACGCGACGATACTGCTGATATCAATTTTTTGTAGCCTCTGTCTGCGTAGGCACAGCAAGCAAGAAAAATGGATATCAGCAGTGCGTGATTTCTCAATATTACTTTTCACTGACTATATAAGATTGATATAAATACAGCGTCTAAAAATTAAACCCGCCCATGATACCAGTCTGCGCCGATCAATGGGTAAATTTGAGTAGTAAAAAAAATGACTGCTAAAAGCGACTGATAAAAGTAGCTACTAAAAGTGGCTATTGAAAGTGGCTACTAAAAGTGAATGACAAACAGACAGCAAAAAACACGATCGCAATCGTGTTTTTATAGAAATTATCAGTGCGTTATAAAACTTATGAATGGCACGTATGACAATGACGTCAAAAATACATTAATGACTGCCTATCAATAGGTGCTGCTCAGGATTCGTTTTGGTCAGTTCTAGGTTTTGAATAAAACGACCTTCTACATCAGTAATGGTAATTTGCCAATCGTCTATCACCACGCTCTCGCCTTCTAGGTCACCTACATAACCCAGTGCCTGCATGACCAGACCGCCCATCGTATCGACATCGGTATCATCAAAACGACTACCAAGCTCATCATTACAGTCTTCGATCACGGTCGACGCTTGCACACGCCAAGTGTTTGGCTTGTCGGGGTCGGCGACGATATTATTAATGTCACTGTCTTCATCGAAGTCATCATGTTCATCGACGATATCACCGACGATTTCCTCGAGCAAATCTTCCATAGTAACGACACCGCCAAAGTTACCAAATTCATCGACCACAATCGCCATATGTACTTGGGTACGCTGCAATGAGCGCAACAAGGTATCAGAACGCGCCGTCTCACTAATATAGAGCGGCTGACGTACCAAATCTTTTAGACGCTTGCTATCGATTTTGTCTTCTTGATCGCGCACCATGTGCACTAATATAGGAATCAAATCCTTGGCCAATAAGATACCAATGACCGCATCATCATCTTGACTGTCAAAGACGGGATAACGCGAATGCGTAGTCTCAAGGATAATATCCATCACTTCGGCAAGGCTGGTGCTCTCGTGCAGGCCAATCACTTGCGGGCGTGGAGTCATGATTTCGCGCACTTGGGTCGCAGGCAGATCGAGCACGCCTTCTAACATATCCACGGTATCAGGCTCTAAGAACTGGCGCGAGTCCTGTACCAAACGAATCAGTTCATCACGGGTTTCGGGGGCGGTCGATAGCCAGCGTTTTAAGCCGCGCATCGACCAACTACTCGGGCTTGGAGTGTCGTCAGACATGGTAATGTGATTTAACCTCTTTAGTTATTGGCAAATGTTAATTGTTGACAAATTAATAGCGTAAAAACGTAGATGGGGATGAAAGTACTAAATAAAACCAGTCGTTAATAATTAATAAATACCTAGACCAGTTTAAATTAGCTTCACTTTATCGCAAGGCTTAAAGACATTCAACGACAAATTCACGCAAATTGTATTGTCAGTGTGTTATAAACTTTGCTATGGTCAAAGCCTTTATTTATCAATAACAAACACTATGTCCTTACGCTCCTTTTTTTCTCGACTGCTCACGCCGCACTCAAACAACCATCGTTCAGAGAGTGGTGTGGCTCATAACAACCAGCAAAAGCCGACATGGCGATATTACCTTGTACAATTTTTAATCATTACCACCCTACTGCTATCCGCTGTTTGGTTACTGATGGCGATTTGGTATCAGTTTGGCGCGCGCTCAGTGCTAACGTGGTTGGCCATAATCGTCATTATTGGATTGCTTAGCGCCTTGTTTGCCACACGTTATTGGACGCCTGATTCCAAGAAAGCACCACATAATATAACAGCGGATAGACAAGCTACTGGCAAAAAAACGATAACTAAGAAAACAAAGATTAAATGGCTAGTCGGACTGTACGCGGCGATTTGGTTCGTAGGTGTCGGCTGGTTTATGTCTATTACCCCTGAGCAACAACGCGACTGGATGCCTGAAGTCAGTCAAAAAATCACTTATGAGCGTGATCCAAACAATCCTGATTTGATTACGCTTACCAATGTCCGAAACTTTGATTGGCATACCGAAGATGACGCGACGGCACGCTGGGAGACGCGAACGATTGATATGTCAAAATTGTCTGGCGTCGATGTGGCGAACTCTTACTGGATGGGACCACTGATTGCCCATACCTTGGTGAGCTTTCGTTTTGAAGATGATAGACCGCTCGCTTTCTCATTTGAGATTCGCAAAGAACAAGGCGAGTCTTTTTCGGCGCTCGCAGGATTTTTTAGACGTTATGAGCTGAGCCTGATTGCAGCAGAAGAGCGCGATATTATCTATACACGGACCAATGCGCGCGGTGAGCAAGTCTATCTATTGCCAATCAGTCATTTGCAGCAGCATGAGGTCAAGTCATTATTTGAGTCTTATCTGACTGCTGCCGATGAGCTGAATGCGCAGCCTGCATGGTATAACACCTTGACCAGTAACTGTACCAATATTATCTTTTATATGGCGCGGCTCATCAGTGGTGATCGTCTACCGTGGGATTACCGGATTTGGGTCTCTGGCTGGCTGCCAAACTATCTCTACGACGTCGGTATGCTCGATACCAACTCCCAATTAAATGAAGAACAGCAAGACGGGCAAAACTGGTCGATGGATACTTGGTACGAGCGCACCCATATCAATCCAAAAGTTCGCGGCTTTGACAATCAATCTAATCTAGAATCAGGTATTAACAGTCGCGAATTTTCTACGCAAATTCGCCAAGGCATTCCTATTCCGCCTTTGGCTGATTCGCAAGCAGAGGCTGAAGAGCAGGCCAAGTCAGCAGCTCAAGCGTCTCAATAATAGTATTGATCATATATTAAATAGTACTCATCATTAAAGCGTAGTTATTCGATGTTGTGTAAATTCAACCATCACCAAATAATCGAGAATATCATTCAACTCAGCCTCTATACGTTGGCGCTCGGTTTCATTGGGTGTTGGGCGGTAAATCGTAACATTAATAGTATTGGTCATTGGGCTAAAGCCAATACTTTGAGCGTCAGGATAACGCTTTAATACCTCAGGCCACGCTTTTTCTTGTATTGCAACAATCAGCTGACGCATTTTATCACTAATGGCTTGGATATAAATAGGAAAGGAATAATTTTCAAATTCCTTTTGCTTAAAGTGATACACATATTTTGGCGGGACGGCTTTAACTTTGGTTAGTGTCGTCACCCTAATAGAAAACTCATCAGGGTCATTGTTATCATAATAAAATTCCGCAATATTCGCGCCTAATTGCTCTGAAATTGCTTCATTCAATGGCAAGCTAATCCTTTGCAATAATAATCGACGCTGCGCCTCTTCAATAGAAACATTAAAATCTTGTGCATAAAACCAAGGAGCACCATTCCTTTCTTCCTCGGATAAAATATTCAGATAATAATCAGCCAATGGCTCGTCTTCATATTTTTTATCTGCGGCTGCCTCTATCTTTTGCCAGTTGACAATAACCATTGCAGCTGATTTAGGAGCAGTCACTGGTGCTGACATACCCTTTACAGGTATAGCTTGAACCGTTTGAGGAGTAGGAAAATTAGTCTCAGACAAGTGAGATATATTTGAGCAGCCGATTGACAAAAAAGCAGCACTGAATATCAAACTTGTTGTAAGGCAAATTTTATGCATATTCCAACCCTTAAATCATAACCCTTTATATCAGCAAATAATTAACTACGGCTTGACCCAATTCACCACGCGCGTTTCCATCTCTTCATCAGACATACCAATCTCCGACACACAGCGACCTGCTACGCCCACATTGACAGCGCGCATTTTCTGCTGAGTCTCTACTGCATTTTGAGTCAACAACAGATGCCAACTTGGCAGATTTTGTCCTTTATACAAGCGCTTATAAGCACAGTGCGAGGGTAGCCACATCATCTGCGGCAAATTCTCCATGGTCAATTGAATACAATCGGGGACATGTTCTTGACGTGTTGCATAGTGACCACAGTATCCCGTCGCACAATCCATCAGCTGACAAGTCACATCGGTATATTCAACCAATTCCTCGTCCACATCGCCATGCTCATCTTCATCGATATACTTAATCAAACAGCAACTGCCACAGCCATCACACAACGCTTCCCATTCGCTATGATTTAGCTCTGCCAACGTAAAGCGTTCCCAAAACTGTGGGCGCAGTGTTTCAGACGCTGCATTTGATTCGCTGTCAGGAAATAGACTCACGATTGTGTCTGGTTTCAGCGGCCCAGCAGCATCAGCGTTTAAATTAGCAGCAGATTGATTTAACAAGTTAATAGTCATAGCATTGTAGTCGATTTTTTATAAAGAGACATTTTGATAAAGAGCGTTACAGTATTATAGCTGTTTTTGCTGGATATGGGCGTTAAGGTAGTACAAGTCAGAAAAACGAACCCTCACAATGACGAATAAATAAAACTTACAACATAAAAAAGGACAATAATATGTCAATTAAGACCTTTGAATTAATCAGTACAACCGAAAATGGTGTTGAGCTTATCAGCTATGTCGCGCTACCAGAAAATGCATCAGATGATACGGCAGTGCCAGGTATTTTAGTGGCTCCAGAATGGTGGGGCGTGGTCGATCATCCAAAATCAGTGGTCGAACGCTTGGCAGCAGCAGGTTATGCAGCAGTCGCTATGGATGTCTATGGCGAAGGCAAACTGACCACCGATGCAGCCCAAGCCAACATGTGGATGGAACAAGTATTAGAAGATCAAGATATGCTAATGGCGCGCTGCCGCTTGATTCTCAATGACTTTAGCGATCAATTGGCGGTTGATGGTGATAATCTAGCGGCAATCGGTTACTGCTTCGGTGGTAAAGTCGTCCTCGATATGGCGCGTGACGGTATGCCACTAAAGGCAGTTGCTACCTTCCACGGTAACCCATCAGCCAAACAGCCAGCGGACAAAAACTTCAAAGCCAAAGTATTAGTCGCTCATGGTCGCGATGACTCGATGGTATCGATGGACGCTATAGAAGGTCTGAAAAAAGAGCTAGATGCGGCTGACGTTGATTATACAGTTGATGTTTATGACAATGCTAAGCACGGATTTACCAACCCACATGCCGATGAGCGTGCAGCGAAAAATGACGTTGATCTTGGCTATAATGAAACCGCTGCCAAGCAAAGCTGGGAAAATATGCTTGAGTTTATGAAAGCCAATTTAGCATAAGAAATATTTTGGTATAAAGATCATTAAAAAGGGCAGCTTAACTATTAAGCTGCCCTTTTATTTTGATTCTCGTTTTATCCACTGTCTCTTAGATGAGTAATCAGACCAGTCTTGTACTTCTTAGTAAATCAGGTCATTATCACTTTACTATAAGCTGGATTGAGTGACGAGGATGTTATATCTATTAGTGACCCAGTTGGGGTGGTTGGCTTTTACAGTTTTATTGATTGTGATTATCGCGTTATATACTAGAATAACTCGAAAAATCGAGCATTTGCGCCGTGATGTGATAAAGCTGCAAGCGGAGCTTGAGCAGCAAAAAGAC
This sequence comes from Psychrobacter sp. GW64-MNA-CIBAN-0177, assembly GCF_040309585.1. Lineage (NCBI taxonomy): Bacteria > Pseudomonadati > Pseudomonadota > Gammaproteobacteria > Moraxellales > Moraxellaceae > Psychrobacter > Psychrobacter sp. GW64-MNA-CIBAN-0177. Next base: position 125,082 of record NZ_JBEOOY010000007.1, on the reverse strand, counting down.
TATAGTATGGCATCTTCATTGACTCGTTCGGCTGATGAAAGCGTTTATGCGCACGAGACTTCTACTGAAGACAACACGTCTAAAGAGACAAGTTTTGCTGCACAAAATTTGTCTACCGATAGTACGTCACCTCTGTCATCTCCATCGCCGCCCTCACTTCCCATGGTTACTGCAAGTCTCATCACACAGGCACCCTCAAACGTCTCTGATAATAAACCTATAAATAATCACGCCTCAATAACCACAAAAAACAACACACTGGTAGCGAAACCAAGCGCACCGATAGAGCCTGATGAACGCTCATTACCTATCGTTACTTCATTGATTCATTCAATCAAAAACTGGTTTTTTGGTGGCAATTTGGTCGTGCGCGTTGGCGTATTAGTATTACTAGTAGGTGTGGTGCTACTGCTACGCTTGCTGAGCGAGTATATAGAGATTTCGATTACTGCAAAGCTCATGACTATCGGTATTGCAGGACTGGGATTGGCAGCACTGGGGTTAAAGCTAACGGCAAAACGTTTCTCGTATGGGATTACTTTACAAGGTGCAGGCTTAGCCATTGCTTATCTGAGTACCTTTTTTGCTTATAGTGTCTATCAAATTATCCCAAGTTTACCGAGCTTTATTGGACTCGGGTTGTTATCCGCCATTACTATTGCTCTAGCCGTACGTCAAAACGCTTTTCCTTTAGCGTTGTTGGCATTATCGGGTGCTTTCTTTGCGCCTATTTTGACTGGTAACGATACCGGCAGCTTAGTGACATTGTTCAGCTATTATTTACTTTTGAACGTGACGATTGCGATTATCGCCCATTACCGCCCTTGGAAAATACTCAACCTATTCGGGGTGGTCGTGACATTTGGGCTGGCCTATTACTGGGGCATGAGCGAAAATTTAAATGCTGTGGTTACATCACAGCGTTGGCTTTTAGTGTTGCTGGTCGCCTTACATTTACTGCTTTATCTGTTTGTCGTCATTCGCTACGCACAGCAAATCATCGCTTACAACACTCTTAATGAAAAAAGTTCCTCTCATACAGATAATGCAAACAACGCAGATAACACGGGCAAAGTTGATTCAAAAAATAACGGCTATGTATTTCCCATTGATACGGGCTTACTGTTTTCAGTACCGATATTGGCATTTGGCTTATTTGCTGCCTTATTAGATGACATCCCTAACGCTTTAACCATTACTAGCGCAGTTTTAGCAGTCATTTATTTAGGACTTGGCTGGTTGTTTGTCCAGCACAGTCAGCGTTATGCTTTAATTACCGAGGGCATGTTGGCATTAGGGTTTGGCTTTTTGGCGTTGGTCATTCCGCTGGCATTCGATGCTGAATGGATTGCTTTTGGCTGGTCGGTACAAGGATTGGCATTGGTGTGGTTCGGACGGCGCTCACTACGCGCTTGGTCAGTATTATTTGGTTTATTATTGCAGCTAATTAGTATCGGCATGCTGATACTAAATGTGGTCTTTGCTATCCAAGACTACCCAATATTGGCCTTAACCATTTCGGCTATCGCTTATCTAAGCACTGTATTTATTTTGCGCGCTAGCAACTCGCCAGCTAATTTAAACACTATCTTGGATAGCGAATTAAAGAATAACTCAAATAGCAACCTAGCGTACTCTCAAGAGCAAACCATCACATCAGATGCAGTAGCGGCCTACGCCAATGCACTGGGCATCAGCACCCAAGCCGCGCAGCAGTGGCTAACCTCAATCAATAGCCAAAGCAAAATCTTTAACCTTGTTTGGCGCAGTCCTCTATTAATACGATTTTTAACTTTTACTGCTATGGCTTGGCTACTACAAGTATTATTGCTTGATTTTAATCACTGGCTTACCAGTTGGCGATTGGCAACGACGACTTTGATTGCAATCGCAGCACTCATCAGCTTGGGCACTTATTGGACCATCAATCGTTATCGCTTGTGGGCAGAGATCAGACAGCTGAGTCATGGCTTACTAGTAGTATTTTATATAATGCTCATCCTGCAGCTACCGCAAAAATTCGAATTCCATTTAGCATGGCAGACAACAGATTGGTTGTTATTTACTGGCCTAATCATTGGTGGGTTGGTCATCGGACAGTTGTGGTTAAAGACGTGGTACGAGTATTCAGAATTGTCACGCTACGATGGCGCGAGCTGGTTAGGCGCTGGCATTTTAGTCATCGCTGCCGCAGCTCACTATGGACTCGCAGATTCAGCTGGGGTGATGGCTATCTTGATTCCAGCTGTTTTGATATTAGCAGGATTATGGTTCAGCTATCGTGATTCCGGTTATCGTCAGCAAAACACGCAAACGCATGAAGTGTCAAATCAAGGTTTTCTGTACTGGTTTGATTGGAAACAAGCGCTATTCCAATGCGCTGCTATATTCGCATCTATCGCCTTATTTTGGGTCGTCATTACCAACTGGTCTTATGACGGTGTGATCTGGGGACTGTCTTATTTTCCGCTACTGAACCTATATGATATTAGCTCTATTCTGGCGCTATTCGTTGGCTTTGGTGTTTATTACCTAAATCAGCAGCATAACCAAAAGCTAAGTATAGCGAATGCCGATATCACTATTAACGATAGTAGCAACAGGATTTTTACCGCTGACAATCTACTGGTCATATTAGGTTCTATCAGCTTTTGGCTGATCTCGAGCATGCTCATCAGAACCTTACATGCCACTATTGGCACGCCGCTATGGGACAGTATTCAGGGCGGCGCGTGGAGTAGCGAGCAAGTGCAGACAGGACTAACCATTCTATGGACGCTCTTGGCTTTAGTCGCCACCATCATCGCCAGTCGCTACTGGCAGCGTGCACTTTGGTTTATGGGCATTGGACTGTTGGGCGTTGTCGTGCTAAAACTGGTAATTGTCGATTTATCACAGACCGAGGCAATTTGGCGAGTGATTTCCTTCCTTGGCGCAGGCAGTTTAATATTATTAATTGGTTATTTGGCACCGTTGCCGCCTGAACAAGCTCAGGAAGTTGATAAAAATCATGGAGGCTAATATTCGTAATTTTGAATAAAATATTCTATAGAATTTGACTCTTTAACAGTATTGTGTGGTATGAGTAAATATTTCCAAGGCTTACCTCCATGTTGAATCAAATAATCAGTCGCATGTTGACACCATTTGACACCGCTTCGAGCTTTTTCCGTTACTTCTTCATTCCAGCTACCATCTTGATTTTGATGTTGCGTACTTTTGGTTTCAATCATCAAAACATAGTTGGCAGTTTCAACCACAAAATCTGGAATATATTCTGAGTGTTCACTACCACGTTTGTAGTATAAATTGAACTGACCTTTAGCTGGCTTAAACCACTTCTCGCTTTCACGCTCCAAAATTACTGCAAATCGACGTTCAGTATCCGAATCAAACTTTTGTAACGGATATAAACAACGGCTAAACTCACCAAAAAGCATTTGCTTAATTCGGCCTAAATCACGCACTGTATCACGATAATTTTGCACTGGCTGATTTTGCGCAACGGTGTAGCTACACTCGCGTAAAGTGCTAAAACCATTGCGTACATCCACAACATATTCTGTTGATTCCTCAAAAAAGTGGTTATTCAGTTGAACATGGATCAAACTGACAATATTATCACTTTGACTTTGCAAAATATTTTCAACCACCTCGTCATTATTTTCTGCTTTGAGGGTGTCCACGGCTTGTGTTGCTAAGTCATAAAGCAATTCAGCTTGATCGTCGTAAGGAATATCGTCGTAGTCGAAAAGTTTTTTGAGAATATAGTTCTGTTTTACTGATTCACAGTTGCCAGAGTCGCCTTCACCCCGAATAGTTTGGTGATTATCATGCAAGCTTTGTTGTATTAGCGTTCGGTCGATTGGCTTTAAGCCTTTAATAACGTCAACGTCCAGATCAAATGGATAATAGCCTGTACGCACTTCACCTGAAGGCGATACGATTATCCGCGGTATATCAATAGTGTTATCTACAGTAAGCTTTGTGACTTGTTCAACAACAGCGGCGATGTCTATTGATTCTTCAATAAATAATTCGCGCTGCTCTTGAGTTAACTGAGCTTTTACTTGCTCAGTGATCTTAGCTTTTACCTCTGCTGTCAACAGCGCTTTGCTGGTTGGTGCATCTGTTGGCTGTGTTTGGTACTGCTTAATTACATCCAGTGCGGCGCAGGCAACCGTCTGCTGATTCTGCGTGGTATAAGTAACTTTTGGTTCTTGTACTTCACTGTTACCACTAGCGCCCGTTGCTGTGACACCTGCACCTGTTATCTGCTGCTCAAGGTTGGATTTAACCTGTACATTTAGTTTAGTTACGTTGTCTTCTGGGCGACATAATTCTCGCTGTTTTAAACGTAGCGGGTTACTAGGGTCATTAGCTTCATCAACAATTTCTTGGAATTTATCGTGAGCAATAATGCTCAAAGTATCTACCGCCTCAACGCCGGTACGTTTACCATAAGGCAAACGTAAACCGCGACCAATCGACTGCTCAATCAAGGTTCTGGCATTAGCAGCACGAAGCGGCACTATGGTATAAAGGTTAGTCACATCCCAACCTTCTTTAAGCATATTGACGTGAATGACAATCTCGGTAGGCTCATCGACATTTTCTACATTGAGTAGTGCTTGTATGGTTTCTTCTTCTTTTTTACTGCTATCAACCTGAATCACTTTGCCACGGTAACGGCTCTCAAACACACTTTCGAGTTTGGATAAAAGCTCTGCGGCATGTGTGGTATCGCGGGCGATCACCAACATAAAGGGCTTGACTAGCTTGGTATCATTTTCATACGCATAGGTAGTTAAATCAACCTTGGTTTGCTCATGTATACGAATACCATCCATTAACTTAATTGTTTCTAGCTCTTCTTTATCGTACTGAGTAACATCAAAATTAAGCTGGGTGACTACTGCGGGCTCCTTAACAAAACCATCATCTATGGCGCAGGCCAGTGGGTAATCAATCACCACATTCTTAAAGTAAACAGGCCCGCGGCTTGATTCTGTAAATGGTGTAGCCGTTAGCTCTAATGCGAATAGTGGATTAAGCTCATTGAGCGCGCGCATACCAGCATCGGCACGATAGCGGTGCGATTCATCCATTAACAACACTAAATCAGGCAAGTTCGATAAATACTCAAAATAACTTTCCCCTAGTGTTTCCGCAAGGCGCTTAATGCGAGGCGCTTTACCACCACGCACTTCGGTATTAATTTTGGCAATGTTAAACACATTGATTCGAACCGAACCGAATAGGTCATTTTGCATCTGTGCACCACGGCTTTCGTAGTTGTCACCGGTGATCACTTCTGGCGGTGACAATACAAAATCAGTAATGCCTTTAAATACATACTTAGGCGAGGCTGGTGAAAAATCGCTGATCAATTTTTCATAAATGGTCAGATTAGGCGCCAATACAAAGTAGTTGCGAATACCATGCATCTGATACAAATGCGTAATAAACGCACCCATCAACCGAGTTTTACCCACACCAGTTGCCAAGGCAAAACACAGTGATGGAAAGTCACGTTCAAAATCACTGAGTTTTGGAAACTGCGCTTTTAACGTTTCTAACAGTCTAGGTAAATCGCGTTTTGGGTTCAGCAGTTCTTTCTCAGAAGCACTAATCGCCACTGCCAAAGCGCGTAGCGAATCTTGCTGCGGCTGGCGTAAACTTAAACGGCCGATGACATTATTAATGGCGCGTAATTGATCTGGTTTTAAGCTTGATAAATCCATGCTCATTATAGTTATCCTTATTAACCGTTAATCTTGCACTTGGTCGCTATCATCAGTGGCATCATCCGTTAAGTTAGCCACGTTCAATGAGTAGTCGTCCTGACCAAATTGGCACTTATCTAAAATGGCTTTGGGTAGTTTTTTTAAGGTTAAATTGGCAAAATGGCCTGCTTCACAGCGAAATGCTCCACACATTACTAATAAAGTACGATCATGACCAACTTCTTCAGAAAGTGCTTCTAATTTCTCCATCGATAAGGTCTGTGTTGTCACGTATATATGATCTGTTTCAGTGGAATAACCTTGATCCCACCAATCCACTTTTGATGGTGCATAAGTAAAACCTTCCAACTTACATATGGCTTCAGCTAGCATTTCTGGCTTATAGTCTTTATTGATCACCTCTAAGCCAAATTTGTCTTTTATAATTAGTGATGGGGCAAGTTTGTAATAGCGGAAGCCTCCGCCTCCTTTCCAACCATATTTACTCGTAACTCCAGCCGGATCTAATCCATCTATTACACGCTTCATTCGCGGAATTATATGGCTGTCACACTGCGTTCCACGTTCAACTGAAATCCATCTTCTATTCATCTTATGAGACACAGCAGCGGTAGTACCAGAACCTGCAAAAGAATCCAATACTATATCGCCTGGCTCAGTTGCCATTTTTATAATTCTTTCTACCAATGCTTCAGGTTTTTTGCCATTTTTGAAACTAACTTGCCCTTCGGCCTCAAGACCAGTAGTTCTTATATCTGTCCACAGATCACCAGGATGAACGGTTAGATTATCTTCAGCGAATATTAATTGAACTCTGGGCTTTTTGGACTCAGACGAATAGTTCCCTCTGACAAAATAGATCATCCCTCTCTTGGACTTTACAAAAAACAACTCTTGCTGAATCTTTTCTCTTTTTTCATTCGCAAGATTTAACACAGAGGCAGATGTGGCACATTGACAAATGCGATAAGAGTTTTCAAATAACCAGCTGTCTTTTTCTTTCCCTTTCAACCCCAAGTCTTTACAAACTTCAGCCACTGACTTAAGAATTATTTTTTTAGCAATATTATCAAGAATAGCTAAACTGTCCTCGCCAATCTCATCTTCCGTTTGGCAAAACTTATCTATTTCTTCTTTATCTTCTTTTGTAAAACAATCCAGAAATATATTGTATTCAGTGTCCCATTTTTCTTTAGGCACAGGGTCTAGCTTAATGCCTCTTACACCATTTTTTTTAGCAAGAATTATATATTCCTTAAGTTTTGGTACGCTACCATACTTTTTAACAGAACCCATCTTTAGACCACTAGCCTCACTCATTTTGACAATTATTGTTTTTAAGTTTCTTTCTTCACAAATCTCGACCATTAATAGATAAAGTCGCGCGAATTGTTTATCATCTATTTGAACAGCTATATATCCATCACTTTTTAGTAAAGACCAAAGTATTTCTAACCTTTGTTTCATCAGGTTTAACCAAATAGAGTTTTCAAGCCCATCATCATAATGTTCAAAAGCCTGCCCTGTGTTATAAGGCGGATCAATATAAATACATTTAATTTGACCAATATATTCTTGCTCTAAAGCTTTTAATACCAACAGGTTGTCACCAAAAATCAGTTTATTATCAAAAATATCGTTTTCAGTGACTTTTTGGCTAGCAAGATATGACTTACTCAGGTCTTCCAATAAAATTCGCGGTTCGAGCTTTTTACGCTCGTTTTTGCCAATCCATGTGAGTTCTAATTTTGTCTTGCTCATGTTTACCATTCTCTCATCTCTTGTTTTTTTACTTAGCTTTTTATGGCACCTAACTAGCGCTTGCGAGGGAGGTAGTTACCAATTGGCTGGCTGAGCAGTTTGCCCTTGTTGACGTTGTGCCTGCCCTGCTAAGTAACGAAATAAATCTTGATTGTATGGGTCGTCAGCCATTAGGCTTGCCTGCTTAGCAATCACTGCTTGGTCTTGTGTCAAGTTTAAGTAATCAATCCATACTCTTTGCATTAGCGGCGCGGTATCACCCAAGCGTTTAAAGTAAGCATGTGGCGCGCTGCCTGATGCCATCGCCGTAAAGCTATCAAAAAACTGCTGGCGTAGTGCGTCAAAGGGCTGACTAATCAATGTTTTAAATTCTGCTTGTTGTTTAATGTGGGGTATAGCAATAGCGCTTTTAAATTGTGCCATCAGTAGCATAGCAATACAGTAGGTAAAATGACGGTACAATAGTTTTTCAGAGCCTGGACTACTGCGCTCTGCAGCTGTGCATAAATCTTGAATGGCCAAATAACAATTAACTGCATTAATTGCCTTTGCTCCTTGTAGATCAAGGCTGAAAATAGCTTGGTATTCAGTACTTTCTTGATTTGTAAACTGACTAGGCTCTGCTTTTAACTGATAAGGCACACGAATATCAGCTCGCATACAAGCTAACGCTTTTACCAAGGTGTCTATGTTAATACTGCGAATACCTGTTCCTGCCATTTGTTGTGGCCGATAGAGGTATTCCACTCCAAACATTTTCATTTCTTGCCTGAGGCGCTCTTGGGTGTCGTCTAACGCTGCAAAACTGGCTAAATCAACAGGATTTTGCAGGTTGCGAGCTTTAGTCACTTGCTTATGGAAAGTGTCATTACCTGTGTGGATAATGGTCACCATGACCTGTGCTTGGCTAATATCTGCCTCTGAGTTTTCACTTGCAAATTGAGCTGCACTGGCAATAGTCTGTGCGCCGTTGACAACGGATAGCCCATCGACTGCAACATGTTTACTGCCTGTATGTCCTTTAATATTTCCCTTTGGTTTTACCGTGTTACCAATTAGAGTGATGCCGTTATTTAAATAAATAAAATTTTCTGGCTCGTTTAAAAGAGTGTCTTTAATGGCCTTGTTTACCCCACGTCTGCCTGCGCCAATAAAGTAACGAATATTTTTCTCGTAGAGGCTACGGTCGTGAGTAGTGTGCAATGCAATTAGGTCAGTTAACTTCGCGATACCAAAAACCACTTTTCTGGGTTGCTCTTGTACACGAAATTTATAAACAGCGACACGCGCGTTTACTGCATCGACCGTATGTTCACTGCGAAGTGCATGTTCAACTTCGGTAGCAGTGTACTGTTGATAAGCCGGTACAATTTGCTCTTCACCTTCGTCAATCAGATCCTGTATGGCAGGCTGTAAATAGTTTTGTGCCTGTATGGTAATACCGTCACCTGTGTGTGCGACAAGCAGTTGAATATGCTCGCACTCATCTAGTGCAGTTTCAATATGTGCTTGAAGGTTTTGTACGTTTTGATTAAAACGTTGAAACTGCTTGTTTAAAAGCAATTTTACACCCTCAATAAAAGCTTGAGCTTCATCCAATTTAAACTGGGCATTTTCTTTCATTTTGGACTGTAAGAGATACAGCGTTTGATCAGCTTCGTGATAATAAATGGCATCAATACCATGATCTTCATAGTCATCTACTACAGCTTCTGCCGCCGTTATCACGTCTAAATTAAATTTTTGCTGCAATACGAATGCGCTAAAAGCTCTGGCTATTTGTTTTTCAGGCAGATTTTCCCGTCCACCTTGTCCAAGTAATGCTGGTAAATGCGTTACGAAACGCTGCTGAAGCAGTTCTTTTAAAGGGATAATAAATTGTGGTTGTAATGCTGCCAATTGAAATTTCCTTATATTAGTTTCCAATGAATCGTAAATAAGATTTCTTGAGAAATTCTTTTATTCAATTTACCTTCTAGGCTTTCGGTTAATGCTTCGCTTTTTTCGTCAACTTCATCTTGTTTATCAAACAGTTCTTGGCGGCTTTTATTACAAAAGCTTTCAAATTGTCGTTATTGCTTTTGTAAACTTAGTTTCTATTCCAGAATTGGTACGATTTTCGCATCATAGCGTACCGTTTGATTTGCTTATCCAACTTATTAATTTTTGTTCAGAAAAGATAAAATTTTGACTATATGCTTATTTTCAACAGTGAGGTGCTCTTGCTGCAATGCTTGCGATAAGGCGCTTTAATAACTTCAATACTGACTAATTAAATACTCCTTATGTATTTTATCACGTACGATATAACTAAACTGCATCAGTTTTTTTAACTTCGCTGTGGTTTATGGGCATTGGACTGTTGGGCGTTGTCGTGCTAAAACTGGTAATTGTCGATTTATCACAGACCGAGGCAATTTGGCGAGTGATTTCCTTCCTTGGCGCAGGCAGTTTAATATTATTAATTGGTTATTTGGCACCGTTGCCGCCTGCCCGCGAGGAAAGCGTCAATCAGGCACAAGAGTAGCCGCACATCTGGTTGGGCGAAATTGTGGCGTGAGCACTGTGGTTCTGTAGTAAACTGAACGCCATAAAAAGTAAATGACGATCGTCTTACTTTGAGCATTTTTTATAAAAGGTTAGTAAAGCAGATGGATAAGAGAGTAAGTATTCAGTGGTTCCCTGGGCATATGAATAAGGCCCGCAATGAAATCAAAGAAATCATGCCGCAGATGGATGTCGTCATTGAAGTGATTGACGCGCGTATTCCTTATAGCAGTGAAAATCCCATGGTCGCAGCATTACGCGGCGAAAAACCAGTCATCAAAATCCTGAACAAAGCCGACCTTGCTGACCCTGAATTGACCCAAGCATGGATGGACTATCTTGAGCAGCAAAGCGGTGTCAAAGCCATTGCTTGTGATACTGAAAAAGCCAATGATGTAAAGCGTATTATCGCCATCTGTAAACAACTTGTACCCAATAAAGTCGGCACCGGTCGCCAAATAAAAGCCATGATTATGGGTATTCCAAACGTTGGTAAATCAACGTTGATTAATACCTTAGCTGGACGCGCCGTGGCAAGAACCGGCGACGAGCCAGCGGTCACTAAGTCGCAGCAGCTGATTAAGCTTGACGATGACATCATGCTCTATGATACCCCCGGTATGCTATGGCCAAAGGTCGAAAATGAAAACTCTGGCTATCGCTTGGCGGCGACCGGCGGTATTCGTGATACCGCTTTTGACTTCGCTGATGTGGCCAGTTACACCGCTGAGTACTTGATGCATGCCTATCCTGAGCTGCTAAAAACTCGCTATAAAATTGAAGAGTTACCTAAGACAGATTGGGAGTTTTTTGAAGTTGCGGGACGTAATCGCGGCTGTGTACGTTCGGGTAATAAAGTCGATACTTACCGTATGTCTGAGATTCTGATTAATGAGCTGCGTAGTGGTAAGCTTGGGCGTATTACGCTTGAGACACCAGCCATGACGGAAGCTGAAGAAGTCGTCGTCGCTGAGCAACGTCTGGCTGCTGAAGAGAAAAGAATTGCTAAAGAAGAAGAAAAGCGCTTACGTCGATTAAAAACGCGGAAGAATCGTAAATAAATTGCATAAAGAATATTGGCTACTATGAATCCGTTAATACCCTCTGCTAAAACCATTCAGATTTATCTGCCAAAAGGTAATCCTCGCGGATTGCGCTTGGCAGAGATGACCACGCGTACGGTGCGTTTGATTGAGATTCCACGCATTCATATTGATGATTTTTTTGCGATGCCAGATGCCAATCAAGTTGGCTTATATTTTTTGATTGGTGACACCGACAGTATAGATAAGCCATTACTTTATATCGGGCAAACTGGCGATTTGAAAACTCGTCTCAATCAACATCATAAAAAAGACTTTTGGACGCGGGCTTTTGTCATGCTTTCAACCAATAATTCCATGACCCAAACCCATGCGCTGTATATGGAGCATAAAGCAATTGCCACTGCCCTTGACGTGGGGCGCTATGAGCTAAAAAATGGTAATAGTGGTAATAAGCCGCATACACCCGACCCATTAAAAGCTGACTGCGAAGAGTTGTTTCACACCCTTGATGTTTTACTATCAACCTTGGGTCAACCTATTTTTGAATCTTTAGCTATTCACGATAGCCTTTATAGCAACGAGACTGATGCACATAAACTGACCACACCCACTGATGTTAAAGTTAAAAAAACAGCTGAAATATCTCCAACGAAACCTATCCCAGTCCTGTTTTATTACAAGGTAAAAGATGGCGATGCACAAGGCTATTATGATGACGATGGCTTTGTAGTATTAGCAGGCTCTTTAATACGACAAACACAAACGTCATCAGCTCCACCATTTGTGGCTAAATTAAAAGAGAGTCTACTCAGTAGTGGCAAACTCATAGCGGTAAATGATACAAGCTATAAGCTCACTGAAAATCATTTATTTAAAACACCCAGTGGAGCCAGTTCTTTAGTGTCAGGTCGTTCGACTAACGGCTGGATTGAATGGAAAAATGCCGCAGGTCAAACTTTAGACAGCATCTATCGATAACGCCTTTAATCCCCACATGCGACCCTCATATAACTCTCATACTTTTTGAATTGCTCGCCCATCGCCTATGATAACCACTAATTTTAACCACATCACCTCTTCCCTAAACGCCTTCGCCCCACGCCTACTCGACTGGTTTGCCGAAAATGGTCGCCACGATTTACCTTGGCAACAGCATCAAACCGATACGCCAAACCCTTATATTGTTTGGCTATCCGAAGTCATGCTTCAGCAAACACAAGTGACCACTGTACTGCCCTACTTTGCCCGTTTTATGGAGTCGTTTCCGACGGTGCAAGATTTAGCAGCCGCAGATTGGGACACCATCGCTGAGCATTGGGCAGGTATGGGTTATTATGCCCGCGCGCGTAATTTGCATAAAGGTGCGAAGCAATTGGTTGAAGTTATTGATGAGACGGGCGATTTTCCGCAAACCTTAGCCGGTTGGGAAGCGATATCTGGCGTTGGCCCGTCGACTGCTGGGGCGATTATGGCGATGGGGCTACATCGTTATGGCGTCATCTGTGACGGTAATGTCAAACGCGTCCTGACACGCTGGGCAGCAATTGATGGCGATATAACTAAATCTGCCACCACTAAAGAGCTGTGGGCATTGGCAGAACGTTTAACCCCTAGGGAAAACTCAGGGTTATTTGCGCAAGCGATGATGGATATGGGCGCAACCTTATGTACTCGTAGCAAGCCTGCTTGTCTTTTGTGTCCGCTGCAAGATGATTGTATTGCCCATGCGCAAGGTCGCGAAACCGATTATCCAGTCAAAGCAAAAAAGCAGCCTAAACCCAGTAAGTATAGCAATGCGCTATTAATTAAAAATACGGATGGCAAAATACTGTGGTTACAGCGCCCCGATAACGGTATTTGGGGCGGACTATGGAGTTTGCCTTTGCAGTTTGTTGAAAAAATTGACGGTAAAATAAGTGGCAAAACAACTGCTAAAAATTCAGAAGCGAGCGATGATAAACCGTTAAAAGTTGCTAGCAATGAAAAAGTATATGAAACAGAATTTACCACTGCTGAGCAGATTATTAACGAGTGGCTGAATAACAATAAAATAGTTGCAAAAACAGTCAGTAAAACTTTATTAGACGATGCCCCTATTAAGCATTCGCTGACCCATTTTCATTGGTATTTAACACCGCAATCAGTCACTTTAAACGCTAAGCAAACTGCCGAAATGACCGAAGCCTTACAAGCGGCAGAGATTAATATTCATTGGTTAAATGCTAATGATGCTCAGGCAACCCTTGGGTTGCCACGAGCGATGGTTAAGATTTTAGAACAATAAGTGAATTCACTTAAATAAAATTCATAAAAAAAGCGACTCACAATGAATCATGAGTCGCTTTTTTTATTTAAGAAATACTAGAAGATTAAGACTTTGGCACACGCAAACGCATCAAGCCTTCTTGTTGTACCGTTGCTACCAATCGACCATCTTGCCAAAACTGCCCATGGTTTAAGCCCTTGGCATTAGACGTAGTATCACTCCACATGTCATACAATAGCCAATTATTCAAATCAAAATTGCGATGAAAATGCATCGAATGATCAATACTGGCCGCTTGTAAGCCGCTGGTCATAAAGCTAACGCCGTGTGACATCAGCCCTGTACCAACCAGATAAAAATCAGAAGAGAATGCCAACAGTGCTTGCTGAATAGCAATAGGCTGCTTGCCAAGCTCACGAATGCGCAACCAGTTCGCCTGTTTAGGCTTCATCGGCTCTGGATGAATCGGGTCACGCGGTTTGACCGGCTTAATCTCAACATGACGACGGCGCATAAAACGGGCTTTTAGCGCGTCTGGGACTTTTCCGACATACTCTTCTTTTAAATCCTGCTCGGCGAGCAAATCTTCAGGCGGCGGATAGACTGGCATATCTTCTTGATACTCCAAGCCTTCTTCCATCGGCGAAAACGAGGCAATCATCGAAAATATCACTTGCTCGATCGGCGCTTTGCCACGTACTTCTTTATATTGAATCGCCGTTACTTCGCGCGCAGACAGACTGCGACCGTCACGTAGGCGACGCACTTGATAAATCACCGGCTGATTGATGTCACCACCACGCAAAAAATAGCCATGCAGTGAGTGACAAGGCTTTTCTTGATCGAGTGTATGAGCCGCTGCCATGATCGCTTGCGCCAGCACTTGCCCACCAAAAATACGACTGCCAACATAGTCATGGCTCTTACCCTCAAAGACATCGGGGGTAACTTCAATAAGCGCTACAGTAGCCAGCAGCTCATCAATCAGTTGCGAATAATCGGACATGACGATATGTTTCCTTATTTTTATCAAAAACGCTAAGCATCTAAAAACGAGCCTCTAAAAACACGCACTCAACGATATCGATATGATATCGCGAAAGATCCTTTGCGGTTGAATGTAAAATAATTTGAAATCACTTGTTAGAAAGACACAAGGGAGATTCTAGAACAAAAAATACAGTTGTAGTAGCACGATGACTAAACATTCATTATTCGGCAAGAAGGCCAACATCTTACCCAAAATTGTGGGCTTTGGCTAGATAATAGCCACTTACTAGCCAGTCTCTGTCTCATGTATTGGGATAACAGATAAGATAGGCGAAATCCATTGTCATGAATCAATCATAAAAAAACGAGACGATTAAGCACCTCGTTTTTTTATCAGAATTTTAACTTATGGTTTTACTGCCACTAGCACGCGGATAGAGTCTGGCACTAGCGATAAATTACTCAAGGCTTGCTCGCCTTGGGCTTTTAGCTGCTCAAGACGCTCAATCTCTGCAGGACGGACGTTAGGATTGATGGTTTGCAGGTGCTTTAGGCGTTTGATTTCACGTGACCACTGCTGGCTAAAGCGGGCACTCGCTTGCTCACCAATCTCTGCAAGCTGCTGACGGGCAATGTCTTCTGCTTCATAATAACGCTGCTCAATCACATCGCCGCGCACTTTAATCACTTGGCGCGCACGGTTTTTATCCAAACGCTCAATATGCGGCATAATCATATCGGCGCTGATACGCGCGGATAAATCACTGCCCTGCTCACTGATAAACACACGGATATTTTGTGTGGTTAAAGTCGCTGGCAAATTGAGCAATCTTGGCGCAATGGCTTCAACGCGAAAATTCACTTCGAGCAACACCATGCCTTGTGGTACGGCAGCACTTTTTAACATCGCCACCGTAGTATTACCAAAGGTACTGGTACTTGCTAGCTCATAAATCGCGCGCATCAATGGATGCTCATGAGTGATAAATTCGATATCTTCATGCTGTAGCGCTTGCTCACGGTCAAAGGTCAAGGTCATGCCGTCTTCATCGCCAAGTGGCAAGCCATCGATATAATCACTAATCTCAGTGCTATCAATAGGGGCAATCACCCACGAGCCATCGCGTTGGATATTATGGTCAATATTGGCAGAAGCAAAGAAACGCTCGATAAACTGTGGCAATAGATTATGCCCATCAAAATCACGCATGGCATCAGCGATACGACCAGCCACACGGGGACGGCACGAGTTGTATTCTAATAGGCGATCACGACCCGCTTGTAGCTGTGCTTCCAGCCCCAATCGCGTCTGTTGTGCTTCTTCGATAATATCTTGCAAGGTCGTACGATTAGCATCGGTATCCGCGCCTTCAAGCATCGGCTTTAGGTCTTGAATATACTGCTCTTGCACGCTCTGTGCGGTCGGTGAAATCTGATTAAACATATTGAGCGCATCGTGATACCACTGATACAGTCGCTCTTGCGCCGTCCCTTGTACGTAAGGCACATGCAGCATAATCTGTTGGGTTTGTCCGATACGATCTAGGCGACCGATACGCTGCTCCAAGGTATCTGGATTGGCGGGTAAATCCCATAGTATCAGCTGGCTGGCAAACTGGAAATTACGACCTTCTGAGCCAATCTCCGAGCACAATAATATCTGTGCACCTTCACTGTCTGCGAAGAATGCGGCTGCTTGGTCACGCTCAAGCAATGTCATCTGCTCAGTAAAGATAGCCGTCTTAATGCCTGCATGCAGACGTAATACCGCCTCCAAGCTTTCAACGGTCGCGCCACTACGGGCAATCAATAGCACTTTTTTATGCTTAAGCTCACCGCGCAAAATATCAATCAACCAAGGCACACGTGGGTCGTCTTCTAGCCAGCCGCCGTCAGGTTGGTTTTCTTCGCCCCATAGCTGCTCGCGCAATTTACCATTGGTTTGATAGCTGTCTATCCACGCCTCAGGCAATGCCAGTGGATACGGCTGACTGCTACGACCATAAAACCCTTTGACACTCTCACGAGTATTACGGAATAAAATACGACCCGTACCGTGACGATCTAGTAGCTCGTTAAGGGCATGTGTGCGCAGTTTTTCGTCATCATTAATCGTTGCCAACTCATCAAGGCTGATGTCTAGCAAGCTGCTTAACGCGGCAATTTGACTGTCGCTCAAAGGCTTGTCTTCGATTAACACAGCAGCGACAGCAGCCGTTTCAGCAAAGGCTTCTTGACCATCGATAAACTCATCCAAATCATCAAAGCGATCTGGATCGAGCAAACGCAATCGAGCAAAGTGACTTTGCGCGCCAAGCTGCTCAGGCGTTGCCGTTAATAGCATCACCCCTGGCGTCTCTTCGGCAAAGTCAGCAATCAAGTCATATTTATCATTGCCGCCTTGTGCCTCATCCCAATGCAGATGATGCGCCTCATCGACCACCAATAAATCAAAACCAGCTTCCATCGCTTGGTCATATAAGTCAGGATGATCGAGCAATAGATCCATACCCGCAATGATACATTGCTCGGTGGCGAAGACGTTTTGTTCAGGATCGTGTTCTTTAATGGCTGCCGTACGTACCAAATCAAATAAAGCAAAGTTTAAGTTAAAGCGACGACGCAGCTCAATCATCCACTGATATTGCAAACTGTCTGGTACGAGGATAAGCACACGCTCAGCTTTACCCGTTAGCAGCTGTTGATGAATAATCAGACCCGCTTCGATGGTTTTACCCAGACCCACTTCGTCAGCGAGCAGCACACGCGGGGCGATACGTTTGCCAACTTCGTGAGCGATATAAAGCTGATGTTCAATAATATCGACGCGCGCGCCCATCAAACCTTTGAGTGGATGACCGGCCAGCGCCGATTGCATACGCAGGATATCTTGGCGCAGCTCATACCAATCGCCGCGCTCAATACGACCAGCAAGTAGACGCTCAAGCGGCTTAGCCAAGGTAATATTGGCAGCAAGGCGGGTTTCCATAATGCCGCGCTCATGCTCATCGACACCATATTTGAGTACACCCATGACCTCATCAACGGCATTGACCATGTAGCACTTGCCATCTTGGTCATAAATGCTGTCGCCGACCTTGAACACCACGCGTGATAATGGCGCAGAATTTTTGGCGTAGACGCGCGTCTCTTCACTTTGCGGGAATAAAATATGCACACAGCGGTCATCAACATCGATGACCACCCCCAAGCCAAGCTCAGACTCCGTATCAGATAAATAACGTTGACCAACGGCGAATTCAGTACTGTGCAATGAAGCAATAGAGATAGTCATAAGGCGATGTCTTTTGTACTCAGATAATAGGAAAAAATAGATAGCTCACAATGAGAGTCGCTAGGGTTGTCACTAGCGCGATATCATTCATCAGATATCACTCATCAATAGTCTGATAGGTCACCGGCCATACCGGCAGCATCAGTTTATTAGCTAGGTCGCAAGATAAAGCCGACCATTATATAACGTTAGCGGCTAGATGAGTGCGTTTAGTTGAGTTTTCAAGAGCAGATTCGTGCAAGATTACCGCAATGCCAAGCATAAGTTAGTCATATAAAACAAGAAGATAACGACTCGCAAGTAAAGAAAAAATATTGTCATTATAAAATTGCTTCTGTATTGTTAACAAATGCAATAGAACATTTCTTTTTTCTTACCTGAATTATCTGAACTGTCCAAACGCTCCTCTAAATATACCCTTTAAATACTCATTATTCGTCATTAACTGCTTTACGGTGTTCTTAAGCACAGCGTGGCTTTTTATAGTCTTTAAAATTATAGTCTTTAAAATTATAGTCCTTAAAGTTATGGCAATTAAATTTAATCAGTCGATTAAGTTATACCGCCATAACTTTTATACTTTTAGGTGTTTTGCCGTTATACATAGACCATTTTAATCAAAATTACACATAACCACCTGATTGATTGCGATCATTAGGGTCTGTTGAACATTCAAATGTTAGGACTGCTGATTGCTAAAATCGCACCAAATTAAGCGTAAACCGACGATAATGTCGAGACCTTAGCTAGGTTTACAACAACGTTTGGGGTGATTTTAGTATCAGCCTTTTAGGGCAGGGCTATTTTTTGCCAATACATAGCGAAATTGTCTAACCTAGAATGACTAGGCGTCAAAAATTTCACTGCGTATTGTCTAAAAAATAGACGCTGCCAGTACCACATTTGAATGTTCATCAGACCCTAAATTGTATTGGCAGTTTTTTTTGTGGTCACCATTATCCAACGACCATCACCACCATGAGTGCCTCCAAAAAAGTTGGCTTTTTTAATCAAGTCAGTACCCAAGTGACTACTATTCTATTTATTGCTTTTGCAATCGTACTCGCCGTCGTCGTTTATGTTGTTGATAAAGAAGGCTATGAGAAAATCCGCCTTGAATCTGCAAAACTGGTGGCTGAACGTGGTAATACGGCAGTCAATAGTATCTCTGCTGATATCAATCGGGTGATGCGTAGTGCGTTGCTGCTGCAACAAAGCGCACAAACCTTGCCAACAGAAGAGGCGATTTTACAAGCCAGTACCGCCAATGCCTTTGATAAGCGTGATTATAGTTTGTTAGGCAGTGGTGGTATTTGGCCTGATAACGGTGCGCTTGGGGCAAATACTGCTACCCACCCGTTCCTGATGGTACGTCAAAACGGCGATTATCAAGCGGTGTTGAGCGACCCAAATCCAGCCAATCCTTATTATCAGGAAGATTGGTTTAGCGTCTTAAAGCTGCTCAAACCCGAGAGCTGTATCTGGAACCATGTACGCGCGAGCCAAACCAAAGGCGAGCTGGCGATGAGCTGCGGTGTGGCAATCGAGCGTGACAATCAGTTTTGGGGTGCCAGTACGGTCAACTTTACCCTAAACCAGCTACAAGAAAACATCGTTCAGTTAAGTGAAAGCTCAGGTTCAGGTTACATTCTACTCTTGGATAACAGTGACAAGGTTATCGCTTCTTCTAACCCTGAACGCTTGAGCTATATTGATGAAAAGACAGGCACGCCACTTGATATTAAGCAAGTTATCAACTCAGACCCTGCTTGGCAACCGGTGCTTGATTTCTTAGATGTCCAACGTAACGAGACTATTGAGCAAGTTGCTGCTAGCGTATCGCCGCAAGTACAGCAAGTATTGAATACGATTGATAAAGCAGAAACGGGTGATTCCAAAGGTTATTATTTGGTCAATTATGCCGCTTATCTCAATAATAGCGAAAACAAGCAAAACGCTATGGATAGTCGCTTATTGCAGAGCTTTGAGCTGACTAAAGACAACTTCTACAACGGCAGTCAAGCGTACGTGTTTGAGATTCCTGAGACCTATTGGAAGCTTATCGTTGTCCAGCCTGATGCTGAAATTAACGCTATCGCCGATAATCTCAGTGAAAACTTGATTAACTGGATTGCCTTGGCGCTATTAATCACAGCGGGTGTGATTTACTTTATGCTGACATTCTTGGCATTCAAACCGTTGAAAGAAACCACCGATAAAATCTCTAAAGCGGAAAACCTGATTAACAATAAGCAATATAATAAGCTAAGCGAGGTTAAATTCGCTGAAGGTCGCAACGAGATTGGACTGGTAAACGGCTCTATTAATGACCTATTAGGCCGTATCCAATCTAACGAAGGTAAGCTTGCCAATATCAATCAGCAGCTAGAGATTAAAGTCGAAGAACGTACCGCTGAGCTGCAAGATACGCTAAAAGAGCTGAAAAACTCTCAGCTGCAATTGATTCGTTCAGAAAAAATGGCGACGTTAGGTCAAATGGTTGCGGGTGTTGCTCATGAAGTAAATACGCCATTATCTTATGTGCAAAACAACCTTGAAATTATCGGTCAGTTGACTGAGCAATACGAAGAGCTGATTGAACTGGTACAAGGGTTAAAAGCCGTTAAAACGGATGCCGCTGCTGATGGCAAAATTGATAAGCTATTGGCAGATATCGTCCGTGCTTCCGATGAAATCCAAGAAGATGACTTGTCGTCTGAGCTAAAAGAGCTGATTAAAGATTCACTCTTTGGCGTTGAGCAAATCACTGAAATGGTGTTAAACCTACGTAATTTTGCCCGCCTTGATGAGTCAAAAGTGAAAACCATCGATGTACGCGAGTGTATCGAAGCGTCATTGAAAATCGCTGGCAACTCTATCAGACATCAAGAAATTGTCACAGACTTTGCCCCAACGCCTGAGATTAAATGCTCGCCGTCACAGATTAACCAAGTCTTGGTCAACCTATTGAATAACGCTGCGCAAGCTATGGGAGAAAAACCGGATGGCAAAATCGAAGTGCGGACGCGCTCTGATGACAGCAATGTCTATATCGATGTCAGCGACAACGGCAAAGGTATGAGCACAGAGATTCTCAATCAAATCTTTGAGCCGTTCTTTACCACTAAGGGCGCAGGCGAAGGTACTGGACTTGGTATGGCCATCAGTCAGCAGATTATGGAGCAGCATAATGGCGACATTCAAGCGGTCTCGACCGAAGGCGTTGGCACCACCTTTACCTTAACGCTACCGATTGATAATGACTTAACGGAACAAAGCCTAGCAGCGTAAACGCTAGGTTCTGTCTTATTATAATTGATATTTTAATGATTATATAAAGCTATAGCACTATTATTCATCATAAGGATACCATCATGAATGAATTTGAAATGGAAACCCCTAGCACGGAGTTAGGGTCTGAACCAAAGCCAAAACTGGCATTTATTGACGACGAACAACGCATTTTACGTTCGATGAAACTGCTGTTTCGTAAAACGCATGACGTTTTTATCACCACTGACCCGACTGAATATATCGACTATATCAAAAACAACCACGTACACGTGGCGGTCAGTGACCAGCGTATGCCTGAGCGCGTTGGTGTCGATATCTTGCGCGAAGTCAAAGAAGTATCGCCGTCTACCATGCGTATCTTATTGACCGGTTATGCTGATTTGAACGCGATTATCGGCTCTATTAACGATGGAGAGATTTATCGTTATTTGACCAAACCTTGTAAATCTGAAGAGCTGCTTGCCGTCGTCGGTCGCGCCACCGAAATAGCTTTGACCTATAATCCAGACGAAGACGCTGAACAATTCGACAGCTCAGGCAACAAACAAACGCTATTGGTCATCGATGAAACCAACGATCTGATTGAGCAAATACGTAAGCAGTTTTCGAACAGCTATAGAGTCCTGCATGCTAAAGGCTTAGAAGAAGCTTATGATTATTTGGCGAATGAAGATATCGGTGTTTGTATTACCGACATCAATGTCAGCGGCGAGAACATCGCGCCGATTATCTTTACCTTGAAACAAGATGCGCCGCACTTGGTGGTTTTAGTACAAACTGAATTCCAAGATGCAGGCTTGTTGATTGATTTGATTAATAAAGGTCAGGTCTATCGCTGCTTACCAAAACCAATGCGCGCTAGCCTCCTTGAGATTAGCGTCAACCGTGCGTTCCAGCATCATACAAAACTGAAAGCCAGTCCTGAATTGGTTAAGCGCTATGAAGTCGAGCACGACCCTGAAAACGATGTGCGTATTGATTTAAGCAGTCGCGTACGTAGTCTAATAGGTAAATTGCGTAAGCGTTTCTCTTTATAAGCGTAAAAGCGACGTAAGCACAAAAACGACTGTCTCAAAAAATAAAACCTCTATTTCAATAAAATAGAGGTTTTTTGCTGGACGCTTTTTGACGGGGTTTTTTGACTAAAGACTGCAACGTGCTATAGTCAAAATATCCTAAAAGCGCTGCGGTATTGCTGATATCAATTTTTCGTAGACTCTGTCTGCGCAGGTACAGCAAGCAAGAAAAATGGATATCAGCGGTGCGTGATGTTTCGATATTACTTTTCACTGACCATACATTAAGCCGATGACCATCTATACGACAATAATAAATAAGGAATAACCATGCAAGCCGTTTTTTTAGATAAAGGTACGTTTTCTGATGGCGTCGACTTGCCAGCACCGACAGGCATCAGTGATTATGTGACTTATGATGATACGCCAAAAGACAATGACGTTATTTTGGCGCGCTGCAAAGACGCTGATATTATCATCACCAATAAAGTCCAAATCAATGCTGACGTCATTGCTAAACTACCCAAGCTTAAACTTATCCAGCTGACAGCGACAGGTATGAATAATGTCGATCAAGACGCTTGTACTAAGCACAATATTGCGCTGTATAACGTTGCCGGTTACGCGGTCAAAAGCGTGCCCGAGCATACCTTTATGCTGATGCTAACTGCCATGCGCGCCAGCATTCACTATCATCAAAAAGTGGTCGATGGTACTTGGCAAGGTAACGGTAATTTCTGCCTACTGGATATTCCACTGATAGATTTGGAAGATAAAACGCTGGGAATTATCGGCGTCGGTACTATCGGTAAGCGCGTCACCGAGATTGCCCGTGCCTTTGGTATGAGCGTATTGTGGGCAGAACATCAAGACCGTACGCCGCGTAATGAGGATTATACGGCGTTTGAAGAGGTACTGGCGCAGTCTGATGTGCTGAGCTTACATTGTCCATTAAACGAGCAAACCCAGCACCTTATTAATGCAGATACTCTGGCAAAAATGGCTAAGCAACCACTTATCGTCAACGTTGCTCGTGGCGGCGTTGTCGATAGCCAAGCGCTGACCGATGCCATTAATAGCGAGCAAATCATCGGTTATGCTAGCGACGTGTTTGAGCAAGAACCTATCACCGACGAGGATCCACTACTCAGCATTAGTGATCATCCCCGCGTCATCTTTAGCCCGCATAACGCTTGGGGCAGCAAAAGCGCGCAAGAGACCCTATGGGAAATGCTAAGTAAACAAGTTGCTGATTTTATCAATAAGCACTAAATGGCAACCAATAAAAGATCGTGAACAAAGAACTGCCGTTAAGAATGGGCGCTAACGCACTTAACGGCTAAAACGTAACCAGTCGTCTTTTATTTTACGGTACTTGAGCATGATGCGGTCGCTGACATAGTTGTTGGTCACGTGCCAAGGATAACGATCACCTTGCTTGGGCAGCTCATCTTGCGCCCGCTGCACATAGCCCGCCGATAGTGCACCCATCACCGTATCAGGCTGAACCTGCACTTTTTCGTGCTTGGTCTCAGCTTTTGGCACAGCGACCTGATAGCGATGGCTCTGCATATGCTCAAGTAGCCGTACGACATACTGACAGCCCAAGTCGATCTTTAGCGTCCACGAGGCGTTAATATAACCGAACAACACGGCCATATTCGGCACACCCTCAACTAAGACTGCTTTATACGTCATGCGTGCGCCCACATCGACAGGCTGACCATCGATATATAAGGCTGCACCGCCGAGCATTTGCAACTTCAATCCGGTTGCGGTGACAATAATGTCAGCATCGAGATGTTTGCCTGACTCAAGCATGATACCCGTTTTGGTGAAGTGGCTGATTTGATCAGTGACTACCGCGGCTCGTTTGCTATGCAAGGCATTAAATAAATCACCATCTGGCACCGCACATAGTCGCTCATCCCACGGATTGTAAGCCGGTACAAAATGATCAACCTTCACGCCACTACCCTTTAGCTCTTTTTTTACGCCATGGGTTAACAGCGCTTTTAACACTTTCGGTGCGTGGGTAGCAAATTGATAAACACCTTGCTGTCTTAAGACGTTACGCGTCCGCAGCAGCGTATAAGCTTGCTGTTTTGATAAAGGCGAAAATTTAGCAGACAGCCAGTCAAGCGCATAATCATCACCGGGTACGCTTGCCACATAAGTCGGCGAACGTTGCAGCATCGTGACATGGCGCACGCATTGACCATCGTCTTTATTGACCATCGCAGGCAGCAAGGTCATTGCTGTAGCGCCGCTACCGATAATGACCACTTTTTTATCATCATAATCGACATTCTGCCAATGCTGCGGATGGACAATACGACCTTGGAAATCTTCTTCCTTTTCAAAATACGGTTGATAGCCTTGCTCGTAGTCGTAATAGCCCGTGGCACCGACGACGAAGTTGGCACTCAAGGTAGACATCTCGCCGCTTGCATGATTTTTAATCGTGGCTGACCACCGTTGATCGCGACTGGACCACGACAATTGCAGGACTTCATGCTGATAGCGAATATGTTCCGACACGCCAAATTCGCATGCCGTATCAGCGATATAGCGCTTAATATCCTCACCCGCTGCCAGCATGCGATGATCCAACCACGGTCTAAAGCTATAGCCAAAGGTCAAAGCGTCAGAATCTGAGCGAATACCAGGATAAGTGAATAAATCCCACGTGCCGCCTAAATCTGAGCGTTTTTCTAACACGATAAATGGCGGCGTTTTTGGGTCCATACGTGGTTGCTTCTTTGGCTTGCGTTGTTGTAAATGGCAGGCCATGCCGATGCCAGCAATCCCTGCACCAATGATGAGAACATCACAATCTACTGGCGGCGTTGCTGGTGATTTTTTGCGTTTAAAGCGCTGGCTAATGGCTTGTTTGGTTGCAGTCATATCAAGCATAATACGTTCCTTGTTTTTACATGACGGGTTTTAATTTGCATGATGACTTTTACATTATTAATTTAGGGTCTGTTGAACATTCAAATGTGGCACTGGCAGTGGCTATTTTTTAGACAATACGCAGTGAAATTTTTGATGCCTAGTCATTCTAGGTTAGACAATTTCGCCATGTATTGGCAAAAAATAGTCCTGCCCCTGCTTCTGTACTTGGGGCTGATGCTAAAATCACTCCAAACGTTGTTGTAAACCTAGCTAAGGTCTCGACATTATCATCGGTTTACGCCTAGTTTAGTGTGATTTTTGCGATCAGCAGTCCTAGCATTTGAATGCTCAATAGATCCTAATAACAGAGCTTTTAAAAAGGGCTGGGGCTTTCCCAATCCATCCACGCGCCAAGCGTAGGATGTTTGAGGCGCAATTGCTGTGCATGCAGGTTGAGCCGCGGTGCAATCGTTAGGGCCTCCCCTTCAGCATAAATGGGATCGCCAATCATGACGTGACCGACGTGTACCATATGGACACGTAACTGATGGCTACGACCGGTGACTGGCTTTAGCATCACGCGCGTGACCGTCTGACCATTGCAGTCTTCATGCGCCAGTACTTCATACAAAGTGAGCGCGTGCTTTGACCAGTCGTGGTCGACGATATGGCGCGGTTTGGTGCTTGGCTCATAGCGCACTGGCACTGAGATTTTACCCGTTGCCCCTACGCTTTCCCACGCGCCAAAAACCCGTGCTTGGTACTTCTTTTGTGGTAACCGTTCAATAAATTGCTTACTGATATTGGTTTGTGCCTCGGCATTTTTTGCAAAAATGAGCAGCCCTGAGGTATCCATATCCAATCGATGAATCAATTTAACCGCCGGATTGGCACGTTCAAGCCGCGCGAGCAAACTCACCTTTAGGGTTTTACCATCGACACTCAATAGTCCTGCTGGCTTATCGACCACCCAGATGTCATCATCTTCATAGACGGTAACGGCTTGCGCAAATTCTTGAAAAAATTCAAGCGGATAGTCCTTTTCTTGGGCGTTAAGGGTCAGGATTTTGTCGTCAGTAAAAGGCATAAAAAAAGCTACTTATATTATTGGACTTAAATTATATTATTGGATTTAAAGTTGGGGACTAGCGTGTATCAAAAAGCCAAGCTGACAATAGCATCTGAATTGAATTATCTACACTGAAGTATACAAACTGAATACTGACACTAAGTCTTTTAGCTAACGTTGAAACTGAAACTGAGCATAAAAACAATCTTAGCGCACAAAGCCAAGGTCAGGTGTGAGTGCAAAACTAAAATGACAACAGAGGATGCAAGTGACAGATAGAACATAACCTGTTTAGTTATGTTTCGATTTATTGTGCTAATAGTAATTGTTAAGCAATTTAACCAGCTGGCGTCTGCCAATCGTTGCCAAACATGTTAATATAATGGCACATTTTCACCCCTTCTAAACAATTCTTTGACCACCAACTGATTTATTATTAAACCGATATATAGGTCGATGAGTGGTGATAGAAGTAATAAAACAAGAGAGATAAAATTATGTCAGACCTTATTGTACATACTACCGATACAGACTTTGATCAAGACGTTCTACAATCAGACGTACCTGTACTAGTAGACTTCTGGGCTCCATGGTGTGGTCCTTGTAAAGCCATCGCCCCTATTTTAGAAGATCTAGCGACTGAGTACCAAGGTAAAGTTAAAATCGTCAAAGTAGACGTAGACAACAACCCACAAGCGGCTAGCCGTTTTGGTATTCGTAACATCCCAACGCTATTTGTATTCAAAGATGGCGAAAAAGTTGATTCAGTAATGGGCCTACAGCCAAAAGCTGAATTGGCTAAAGTACTAGACAAGCATTTATAAGTTGAATTTTCTCGCTTCAGACTATCTTGAGCGGGTAAAATAGAATAACTGAGAAAGCCATTATCTGACTAAGATAGTGGCTTTTTTGCTTGTTTTTTGTGCAAAAAACTCGATAATGTGACTTTTTTGGCAAAATTTATTGACAACGCTATTGTGAAGACCGTATAGTCTGCTGACAAGAGAAAACCAACTGTTTTCCTAAGTATCTTGTCGCTATTCTCCTCGTGTTTATCAACAAAAACACAATCGTCATTATAAACACCATTGCTGAACAAAATGACTAAACGCAATTACTGATATTGAGTTTTTGACGCAGACTCTTATGTAGCCTTTTTTATCCTTATTTCTTATTACCTTGCCTCCGATGATGGCAATGCGTACATAAGCAGACATATAAAACCAAAACTACATAAACTACAGCGCTGTGCACACACCCATATCATCATATTACCGTTATTTTAATCACTGTCGTGACTTGTGCTGCTAATGGCATCTCTCATCTGATCAATTGCTAATGACCTATCTATGAATCTTACTGAATTAAAGAAAAAATCAATCGCTGAGCTATTGGCTATCGCCAAAGAAATGGGTCTTGATAATATGGCTCGTAGCCGTAAACAAGACATTATCTTTGCTATCCTAAAAACCCATGCTCGTAACGGTGAAGCCATCTACGGTGATGGTGTGCTTGAGGTTCTCCCTGATGGTTTTGGCTTTTTGCGCTCCTCCGAAGGCTCTTATTTGGCAGGCCCTGATGATATCTATGTCAGCCCAAGTCAAATCCGTCGCTTTAGCCTAAAAACGGGTGACAGTATCGCTGGCACCATTCGCCCGCCCAAAGATTCTGAACGTTATTTTGCGCTATTAAAAGTTGGCGAAATCAACTTTGATACGCCAGATCGCTCACGTCATAAGCTTATCTTTGAGAACCTGACACCCCTATTCCCAACTGAGCATTTAAAACTTGAGCTTGGTAACGGAACCACTGAAGATTTGACTGGTCGTATCATCGACTTGATCGCACCGATTGGTAAAGGTCAGCGTTCTATCATCGTCGCACCGCCAAAAGCGGGTAAAACGATGTTGCTACAGACCATCGCGCAATCAATCACTCGTAATAATCCTGAATGCTATTTGATCGTACTATTGATTGATGAGCGTCCAGAAGAAGTGACCGAGATGGTACGTACGGTACGCGGTGAAGTGGTCGCCTCTACCTTTGATGAGCCTCCACAGCGTCACGTACAAGTTGCTGAAATGGTCATCGAAAAGGCCAAGCGTTTGGTTGAACACAAGCAAGACGTGGTGATTTTACTTGATTCAATTACGCGTCTAGCACGTGCTTATAATACGGTTATCCCATCGTCAGGCAAAGTGTTGACGGGTGGTCTGGATGCCAATGCCCTAGAACGTCCAAAACGTTTCTTTGGTGCTGCGCGTAACGTTGAAGAAGGTGGTAGTTTGACCATTATTGCCAGTGCATTGATTGATACTGGAAGTAAGATGGATAGCGTTATTTTTGAAGAGTTTAAGGGAACGGGTAACCAAGAGATCACGCTTGAGCGTGACTTGGCTGAAAAACGTGTCTTCCCTGCGATTAATATCAAAAAATCTGGTACACGCCGCGAAGAGCGTTTGCTAGACGAAGACAAACTACGTAAGGTTTGGATTTTACGCAAATTGCTGCAGCCGATGGATGGTGTACAAGCCACTGAATTTTTATTGGATCGCTTAAAAGAAGCGAAAACCAATGACGAGTTCTTTGAGCAAATGAAACGTAAATCTCAAAACTAATCGTCTTATCGTTGCTATTATACAAAAAGACCGCTTGCTTATAAGCGGTCTTTTTTCTGACTCACATAAGTAATAGAGATGAAAACAGTTAGCGTATTATCGAATCAAATACAATAAACCTCATCAAAAGCACTACCATCGATACAGTGAAGCAACATATTTTACACTCTATTTGCAAAGGTTAGCGTTTTTACCACGACTAGAAAGGTATTAAACGACTACTATGAAAAGTAGTAAAACGTATTCAAAAATATCGTGTATATTGTATTTTTAATTTAACAACTTAACAGGTGACATTATGAAATTTGCTAAAACATTTGCAATGACAGCTATTACTAGCTCAGCACTAATCATGACTGGTTGTAACTCAGGTCCATACGGCAATGCAAGCAACACTGTAAAAGGTGCGACTGCTGGCGCTGCTGCTGGTGCCCTTATCAGAAGCAAAGGCGATAGCAAAGATATCGCACGTGGCGCACTAGCTGGTGCAGCACTTGGTGGTGCTGGTGGTTACATCTATGACCAAACCAAATAATTGGTTATAAATATCGAAGCTATTAAGCGATAGCGGTAAGAATAAAAAGCCTGCAAATCATTGCAGGCTTTTTTGTGTCTAATAGATCATTGATGACTTTAAGAATATTCTTACAACGCGCTACTATCTCACAATGCGCCACTAAAGGTATCACAAGTCTGCACACTGCCACTCTCTAGACCACGAGTGAACCATTGAACGCGCTGTTGACTGGTACCATGAGTAAAGTTATCAGGAACTACCGCTCCACCGCTAGCACGTGCCAGACGATCATCACCGATTTGGCTGGCAGCATTGATGGCTTCATCTATATCGCCTGCTTCTAAGAACTGGACACGCGCTTGGTTACGCTGCGCCCATACCCCTGCGAAGCAATCAGCTTGTAGTTCTTGTAACACGGAGAGCTTATTGGCTTCTGCACGCGTGACTTGACGACTGGCTTCACTGACCTGCTGAGTAATACCCAATAGTGTCTGTACATGGTGGCCGACTTCATGTGAAATCACATAGGCTTGGGCAAAGTCACCTGCCTTACCTTCATTATCTTGACCACCAGAGTCTTGCTGATCACCTGCGATGCCTAGATTTTGACGCATCTCTACGAAAAAAGACGTATCTAAATAAACCGTCTGGTCACCTGGACAATAAAAAGGTCCTGTCGCTGCCGTGGCACTGCCACAGGCTGAACTGACTTGTCCATTAAAAAGAATTAACGACGGTTCCTGATAAGTACTACCGCCCTCATTAAATATTTGATGCCACACTTCTTCTGTATCAGCGAGCACGACTTTCACAAACTGTGTATCACGGTCATCACTGGTTGCCGGCTCAGTCGAGGTATTACTACCACCGGCCACTACTTGACCGGTCTGTAAGGCTGTCATGGGGTTGACCCCAAACACTAACCACAAAATACCCGCGATAATAATACCGCCAATACCACCACCGACCATCTTGCCACCGCCGCTACTCGTACGTACGTTGGAGCTGCCTCGTCTGCCTTGCCATTTCATAATCTTACTCCAGAAACATACGATACATCCTGCTATTCGTATGGATAGTTATTCATGTTATATAATTTTTGAATCGCTTTTGCTACAACCATGCTTGTTAGTTATCTAAAGCTTGGTCCTATTTGTATCATTTCTTTTTGCAATACTTACCTATCCTTAACAATATTTACCTAGCCTTAATAAGACATTAATTTTATGCCTGTACTATTTAAGGTAATCCGTCTAAGCGTATATATTTAAAAGAAAATATTAAACAATAATGGACGTTTATTGGATCTAAAAATAGCTTGGTTTTGGTTAATTATACGTAGATTCATTGAAGTTGTTGTATTAAAAATTATATTAGATGAGCTATGTAAAATACTTTTTACAATTTTATTGTTACTCAATTGTACAAGGTCTTTTCATTTGAAAAGAAAACATATAGAATGCGTGGAAGCTGAGTAGCTGTGACTAAGACTAGTTGAATTCTGAGACATCTCGGACATTCAACCTTTGTCGCTGCTACTGCTCATTTCATTTTTCCGGAGAAAACCATATGAAACTTAAATTACTTGCTCTAGCTGGTATCATGACTGCAACTATGGGCCTTACTGCCTGTGATAGCAACAAAGAAAACGCTGCTGAAGATTTATCTGACGCGCAAGAAGAAGTGCAAGATGCTTCTGAAGAGCTAAACGAAGCTGCTGCTGAAGGCGAAGTTACTGCTGATGCTGAAGCTGCTGTTGCCGGCGCTGAAGCTGACATCGCTGATGCACAAGCTGCAACTGCTACTGACGAAATGGACGCTGAAGTTCCTGTAGACGGTACTACTACTAGCGTAGACGTAGCTAGCGAAACTGATACTGCTGTTGCAGCATCTGACGAAGTTGTTGTTGAAGAGCCAGCTCAGTAATTTTATCGTCTCGACGGTAAACATACTGTAGTAAAAAAAGAGAGCCTATGCTCTCTTTTTTTATGTCTGCTATTTAGTATATTTACAACTAAAGAGCACTCATGTCAGTTTTAACAACATCACGATATTATAAGATCTCGCAATGGCAAGCGTTAGGTAGGACTCAGTAGCTGCTATTTACTACTCATCAAATAGGCGCTCATCAACCTGTTGACGAAATTTTTGCCCTGTTTTAAAGGTGACCACACGACGTGCTGATACTGCCACGGGCTCCCCTGTCTTAGGGTTACGTCCTGGACGGCTGCTTTTATCTTTAAGCTCGAAGTTGCCAAAGCCTGAAAGCTTGACCTCGTTGCCATCAATCAAACTCTCTGACAATTCATCAAAAAAATTCTCTACCAAACAGCGGCCTTCTTGGCGTGTCAGGTTCAGATGACTCATCAAATGCTCAATCATGTCAGATTTGGTTAAGGTGCTCACAGTACGACTCCTATGCTATGTCGTGATGTCGAATATCATGGATTAGCGGTATCAGGTTAATCTTAGGGTCTGTTGAATATTCAAATATGACACTGGCAGCAGCTATTTTTTAGACAATACGCAGTGAAATTTTGGATGCCTAGTTATTCTAGGTTAGACAATTTCGCCAGATATTGGCAAAAAATAATCCTGCCCTAAAAGGCTGATGCTAAAATCACCCCAAACGTTGTTGTAAACCTAGCTAAGGTCTCGACATTATCGTCGGTTTACGCCTAGTTTGATGCGACTTTAGCGATCAGCAGTCCTAATATTTGAGTGTTCAACAGACCCTAGTCATTATAAAGGTTTTTTACCGTCTTTTTAATAAAGTCTGCATTAAAATCCTTTATTAATAACCACTTAACTTTTTTTACAAATAAAATCTATCGATAAGATAAAAAACGCTATAAATAGCAATGCCCTATAGCCTCACAATTATAAAGGCTACAGAGCATGCTCTACTATTAATGCTAAATGCTAGCTGTCACGCAACTTCGCAGCATGTTGCTCAGTTAAAGCTCGTACCACTTTGTCAGTCGCGGTTTTGACTGCTTCATCAGACAAGGTCTGTAACCTATCCTGCCATACCAAAGCAAAAGCCAATGAACGCTGCCCAGTTGGTACATTGTCGCCTTGATAGACGTCAAACAACCATAGGTCAGTCAATAGCTCACCTGCTGCCGTGCGTATCGTCGACTCTAAGGTCTGCAAGCTAATATCGCTATCTACTAAAATGGCAATATCACGACGTACTTGTGGGAATTTACTTGGCGTGGTAATCGCATCTTGTTCACGAGCAAGTGTTAGTAGCGGCGCAAGTGATAATTGAGCCACCCACGTAGCTGGCAAATCTAACTGCTTAGCGGTGTTAGGATGCAATTGACCCAACCAGCCGACATACTCATTATCGATATAGAGTTTTGCGCTTTGACCCGGATGCAAGAAAGCAAGCGCACTACGCTCATAGCGGATGCGGGCGCTATCGATTTGCGCTGGTAGCAATTGTTCGATGTCGTGTTTGAGGTCATAAAAGTCTAACGCACGGTTTTGATACGCTTGCTCGTCCCAAATGTCACCCACTGCGACCAATGCAATACTTGGCGTTTGTACCAATTCGCCAATACTTTGACCGACAAAGCTAAGACCCGTTTCAAAGAAACGCACGCGCGGCTGTTGACGATTGAGGTTATATTGCACGCAAGGCAATAAGCTTGACAGCAAAGTACGGCGCATGACGGCTAAGTCGCTAGAGATAGGATTGGCCAGTGCCAACACTTCTCCTAGCGCCTTATCATCAAGCAGAACTTCTATTTTAGCATCACTAAAGCTAAAGCTGATCGCTTCCATATAGCCATTATCGACCAAGGCCAGCTTCATCTCATGCGTCAAGTCTGCCGTATCGTCATAATCCATGCTGACTTGCAAATGCGGCAAGACGCTTGGAATATTATCATAGCCATAAATACGCGCAATCTCTTCGATTAAATCTTCGCGGATACTCATATCAAAGCGATACGATGGCGGCGTGCAAATCAGCCTATCTGCTTGCTGATCTACCTCAAAGCCTAATTGAGTCAAAATACGCACCATCACGGCTGGCTCAATCTCAATACCGATGACCTCACGGACTTTAGTGATTGGCAAAGTAATCGGCGTACGTGCTGGCAAGTGCTCGCTATTTTCTGCTTTTACTATTTGCCCGGCTTGACCACCAGTGACACTGGTGATCAAATCAACAGCGCGTGCCAAAGCAAGCTCTGGCAATTCAAAATCGACACCACGCTCAAAGCGTTGTGAGGCATCGGTATGCAGACCAAAACGGCGGGCACGAGCGGCAATAGCAAGCTGACTAAAGAAAGCGCTTTCTACAATAATATTGGTGGTACTGTCAGTGACACTACTACGTTGACCGCCCATGATACCAGCAAGTGCCAATGCACCTTTATCATCGGCAATGACCAATTCATCGCCGGTTAAGATAATGGTTTGCTCATTTAATAAAGTGAGGGTCTCGCTAGGCTGTGCCAAACGTACCACGATATCGCCTTCAATGGTATCAGCATCAAACGCGTGTAGCGGTTGACCGAGCTCCATCAGCACATAGTTAGTCACGTCAACCAAGAAGTTATGCGAGCGTAGTCCAGACTGAACCAACGCATCTTGCACCCACTTTGGAGTGTCGATACTACGATCAATATTGCTGATTGATTGTAGTAAATAGCGCGGGCACGCTTCAACCGCGCTTACCGTTACTGCGGGCGTAGTATTTTTAGCACCGTTAGCGTCAGTTGGCACGTTGGCAGGAATTGCAGGCTGCTGCATTGGCAAATCATTAATCACTGATATCTCGCGCGCAATACCACGTACACTAAAGCAATCACCACGGTTTGGGGTGATAGATATATCCAAGATTTGATTGTCTAAACCTAGATACTCACGGATATCCATGCCAATCGGTGCATCACTTGGCAATTCAAGCAGACCATCGATGCTATCGACTAAATCAATTTCAGAGGCACCGCAGAGCATACCGTTAGAATCGACACCGCGTAGGTTGCCATTTTTAATTTTAAAGCCTTTCTTATCATCGCTTGGGAGCACTGCCCCAACGGTCGCAACAGGTGCTTTCATACCGACGTAGACATTGGGCGCGCCGCAAACGATTTGTAACAGCTCAGCGGCACCAATATTCACCTGCGTAACGCGCAGTTTATCAGCATCTGGATGTTGCTCGACGCTGATGACTTCACCGACGACCACACCACTAAAGGCACGGGCAACCGCAAAGCGATCGTCAATCTCAAGCCCTGCCATGGTAAGTTGTTCAGCCAATTGCTCACTGCTATTGTTTGGATTTACCCACTGACGTAGCCACTGTTCGCTAATTTTCATAAATATCTCGGATCAGAATTTTATAATAAAGATTTTGGATTAAAGGTTGGCGAATCAACTTGTTGTATTAACAAGGAGCACTTTTTATATGAACAAGGAGCGCTCTAGCCAAACTGTTTTAAGAAGCGTACGTCGTTTTGGAAAAACAGGCGCAAATCGTCAATGCCGTAGTACAGCATCGCAAAGCGCTCAATACCCATACCAAAAGCAAAGCCGGTGTATTTATCGCTATCAATACCGCAGTTGGTTAGCACTTGTGGATGTACCATACCGCAGCCCATGACCTCAAGCCATTTACCATTATCATCGAGGATATCGACTTCAGCAGAAGGCTCAGTGAATGGGAAAAATGACGGACGAAAACGAACAGTCAATTCTTTAGCAAAGAACGCTTCTAAGAACTCACTAATCAAGCCTTTTAGCTCAGCAAAAGTGCTCGATTCAGTAACCATTAAACCTTCTAACTGATGAAACATCGGCGAATGGGTTTGGTCCGAATCATTACGATAAACGCGACCTGGACAGATGATACGAATCGGAGGTTCATTCTTTTCCATGGTACGAATTTGCACGGGACTGGTATGCGTACGCAATAGATAGTGCGCATCGAAGTAGAAGGTATCGTGCATCGCCCGTGCTGGGTGATGCGAAGGGATATTAAGCGCTTCAAAGTTATAATAATCGCTTTCAACTTCAGGGCCAGTTGCGACATTAAAACCTGCTTGTATAAAGTACTGCTGCATACGCTGAGTAATCATCGTTACTGGATGCAAGTGACCTTTTTGGCCACCGCGAGCAGGCAAAGTGATATCAATGCTTTCGCTTGCAAGCTTAGCATTTAGTGCAGCCACTTCTAGCTGCTGCTGCTGCGCCGTCAATGCATCTTGAATACGGCTACGGACTTGATGTAACCAGCCGCCATAGGTTTTTTTGTCATCGCTACTGAGTTTACCCATCTGCTTTGACCAGCCAGTTAGCGGGCTCTTTTTGCCTGTCAATTGTACGCGCAAATCTTGCAGCGCACGTACATCAGTTACTTGTAGGATCAACGCTTCAGCAGCACTGGCCAGCTCAGTGAGCTGAGCTTCAGTTAGCTCGCTGAGCTCTGTAGACAAGGTCGGTAGCGCCGACAAATCGGTGGTAGCAGCAGGGGTAGTCATAAGACGCATTCTTCCTGATTTAAACGGACTATTAGTAATAGTGATTTATAATTGTAGAGATTTGACCAAATATTGCAAACCATTTACCCATTCATTGTAAATTAAAGACGTGTTACAGAAATGGCTTGAATATTTAGACAATGAAAAGTGCAACTTCCCTAAAAGCGTTTTGCATCATAACGGTAATAAAACCGACCGTAAAATAATTTAATATAAAAAAAGCCACCGACCAGCGGTAGCTTTTATTAATATCGACCTATTAATCAATATTAGTCCTATCCATTTAGATAATCCCTTATGAGTAAGTAACTATAGATAATCACTTAACAAGCGGCATGCCTAAAGGACAGTTAATATTTATGCTAGGGCTGCTTTTGCTTTTTCGACCAAGGCTGTGAAAGTTGCTGCATCATGCATAGCGATGTCAGCAAGTACGCGACGATCAACAGTGATGTTAGCCAATTTCATGCCATTGATAAAGCGGCTGTAGCTTAAACCGTTTAAGCGTGCACCAGCATTGATACGTGCAATCCAAAGACGACGGAAAGTACGTTTTTTGTTGCGACGGTCACGATAAGCATATTGACCAGCTTTGGTCACTGCTTGTACCGCTACGCGGTAAACACGTGAACGGGCACCGTAGTAGCCTTTTGCGCGCTTTAAGATTTTTTTGTGACGGCGATTTGCCTGTACACCACGTTTTACACGGGCCATAAATTACTCCAAGATATTGTTAAGCGATTGACGATGTTATGAAATGAATGTTAGTAAATAACAGACATCGTTGTCAGATTGCAAAGTCACATATTTTTAATTAAAAATAGATGACGATAGTCGACTAGAGGTATGGGCACATGCGACGAACTGCTGCTTCGTCAGATTTGTCCACCATCTTTAGACCGCGCAACTGGCGAATACGCTTAGCTGATTTCTTGGTCAAGATATGGCTTTTGAAGGCTTGCTTACGCTTAAAGCCATTCGCTGTTTTTTTGAAGCGTTTAGCTGCACCGCTTCTGGTTTTCATCTTATTTTTCATGATGATTTGCCTCTTTGTCTTTAATAGAACCTGGTCGTCAAATAGTCAATAACGAATAGTGGCTTTAAAAACAAGCACTAAACCTCTATTTGCCTCGAGGTGGGAGGCGCTATTTTAGCAGATAGTGCGCTGTTTTGCCAAGGAAAGTTTTAGCCTTACCTTAATAGGTTCTGTCTGGTTATTATTAGGGTCTATTGAACATTCAAATGTGGCACTGGTGACGGCTATTTGTGAATGTTCAATAGACCCTAGTAAATCACGATTTTTTTTGCAAATAGATTGAATGTCAGCTTGAGCTGTGCTTAAGTAGACACTAAGCGGCGCTATACCTTAAAGCGACGATAAACGACGCCATTTATCGCCTATATTTGTCTTGGATTATACGCGGCTCGTTGCTTTTGGACTGCTAGGGCGTGTCCTCATTTTAGAAATGGTCATAAAAATGAGATAAATTGCCGTCAAATGAGGAAAATAGCGCAAATAATATCAGGATATTAATCAGCTATTTGACGATGTTTGGCAAAATTTAGCCATTTTTAGCCCATTTAGATACAAGCGCTTGAATTGAGGACACGCCCTAAGCTCGCTTGCCAAGCGCTCAAAAAATTGATTATGGACAATCATTCTAGGAGAAAGCGTTGTCAAACCAAGAATTAAACTTTGATGACGGAATATTTGTGTTTGAAACGGTGATGCGCGTGCGCAATACCGAAATTGATATGGGTCAACATTTAGCCCTAGAGTCATTGACCGGTTTGCTGACGGAAGCTATGCAGCGTTTTTTATACGCCAAAGGTATTAAAGAGATTAACGCTGATCATCAAGGCTTGATTATTAATGAGTTACAGCTGAATGTTTTCAGCTGTGTACGGGCGCGTGAAGAGCTTTTGTTTGAGGTGGGCGTTGAGCCACTTTATGATAATGGCGGCAATATCGTGTTCAAAGCCACACGCATGCACAATGGCGAAATAGTGGCAAAGGCCAGACAGCATTTTGTCAATTATGACTTTCGCCTTAATAAAGTAACCACGCTGGATAATACGATTAAAAAAGCCTTGTATCCGCAGTTGTTCGAGCTCTGATAAACACTGATATAACCCATCAATTTACGTAGCCCATCAATAGACGCAAGCTATTTATTTATCTTATCAGTAGATAGCCAATACTGATATTGACTTTTATTGCTGACCACTCAATTATTGACCACTTCCTAATTATAAGACGACAGACAGATTATGACTTTACCTGCTTGGCTAACTGCCATAAAGTTTAACGCTGATGGTTTGATTCCTGCGATTGCTCAAGACCATGCGTCGGGGCGCATTTTGATGAT
The DNA here is from genome assembly GCF_040309585.1 of Psychrobacter sp. GW64-MNA-CIBAN-0177. Lineage (NCBI taxonomy): Bacteria > Pseudomonadati > Pseudomonadota > Gammaproteobacteria > Moraxellales > Moraxellaceae > Psychrobacter > Psychrobacter sp. GW64-MNA-CIBAN-0177. Next base: position 87,152 of record NZ_JBEOOY010000007.1, on the reverse strand, counting down.
GGCGTGGATGAATGCTGAAGCGCTTCAATTAACGGCACAAACAAAAACCGCCGTGTATTTTTCACGTTCGCGTGCCAAGTTATGGCATAAAGGCGAGTCATCAGGACATACTCAGACAGTCCATGATATTCGCTTAGATTGTGATGCCGATGTGATTGTGTTGAGCGTGACTCAAGCTGGGGGTATCGCCTGCCATACGGGTCGCGAGTCTTGCTTTTATCAGCGTTTGGATTTGTCTGGGCAAACGCCGCAATGGCAAACTGTCGATAAGGTATTAAAAGACCCTGCAGATATTTATCAATCAGATAAAACCGCCAGCGCTACTGATCACAACCACGATACTGCTGCGCTTAATGCGGATAATGCTAGTAACGCCGCTGAAAATCATAATACCCAAACGGACAACACCTCTATTTTGCAACAGCTTGATAAGGCATTGGCAGAGCGCAAGCAAGCAGACGCTGACAGCTCTTATGTGGCAAGCTTATACGCAAAAGGGTTGAATAAAATCCTAGAAAAAGTGGGCGAAGAAAGCACAGAGAGTATCATCGCTGCCAAAGATTTTGCCCATTGTGATGAAAATACGGACAAAGCGCAATATGACGAAGCGCGGCACGAGCTTATCTACGAAGTGGCCGACGTTTGGTTTCATACTTTGGTTGGGCTGGCATGGTTCGATATAGAGTCGGACGCGGTGTTGAATGAGCTGGGACGACGCTTTGGACTATCAGGCATCGATGAAAAAGCGGCTCGATAACTTGTGAAATCACAAAGATAACTTGTGGAACTCTAGAATAAGCATCTTCCTTGTTTGATTATTATTGCTTTCACCTTTTTGTCACCTTTCACCTTTTTGTCACAATGGTAGGTTATAATATAGCTCTTTTTAGCTTCGCATCTTACGTCTATATTTTTTGTTTAATAGATCTATATTCTATAAAATAAAGGCATTCATATATAGATATCGCAACCAAGACATTAAGGATACCATTATGGGCAGTTTTTCCATTACGCATTGGCTGATATTATTGGTGGTAGTGGTGGTCGTATTTGGCACCTCAAAGCTTAGAAATGCAGGCAAGGATTTGGGCGGTGCTGTTAAAGGCTTTAAAGAGGCAGTCAAAGACGAAAATGCAGAGCATGCCAAAAAACAGGTGGTTCTCGATCATGATGGCAATGCACACCCAACAGATCGCGCCGCAACCAATAAAGTGAAAGATAGCGATATTGACACTGTGCCTGTTGACGATAAGCACCATTGATAATACCGAGTATAGTGCTGGGTATAATACTGCTAGCATCTAGATAGTGATAATCAACCATTATGTTTGATATTGGGTTTTCTGAATTACTGCTCTTTGGCGTTATTGCCTTAATTGTCTTGGGTCCAGAAAAACTGCCCCAAGCAGCGCGTACTGCTGGGCAATGGTATGCTAAAATTCGCCGTACGGTCTCTACGTTACAGTCTGAAATAGAGGCTGAGCTTGACTTGGCTGAAACGCGGCAACAAATGCAAAAAGAGCTGGCTAAAATCCGTGAGACTGAGGCGGAGATGCGGCGTGAGATGGCAGAAATGCGCGGCAGTATGCAAGAGTTTGAGTCTTCACAGAACCAGACTCTAAAAGCTGCGCATGACCCAGACGCTGACCATGCTAATAATGACAAAAGCAGTCACCAGCAAGATGCTAGCGGTCAAAAAAACACGCCATCTATCACGCCCAAGGTATTCGACTACGCCTACGGTCAGGACGAAACAGCAACAGATTCTGAGCAATTGCTGAAACACGCTACTGACGACGAAACCTCAAAAACTGCCTCTATTGCTAATACTCAACCAATTACTCAAGCCATCACCACCAAGCCATGGGAAAACATGTGGTTTCGTTTGGGCGCTTATGATAAGGCACGACGCTTACCTGCAGCGCCCTATTTACCAAACTATAAAGCAGATATGTTACTAAACCGGCCTTTAGACAGCGCTTTAAACAAACAGCTTTCTGTTAATAAGCAGGAGACTGATTAGTGGGTTTATTTAAACGCAAAAAGAGTCGCCAAGAAAAAGTCGCTGACGCAGACCGAGAGCAAGTAGCTGATACCGCGATTGATGAGGACTCTAATGACATATTAGCCTCACTCGCTGATATGCCAATCACTGAGCATCTGATTGAGCTACGCTCGCATTTAATCAAAATATGCGTGGCAGTGTTGGTCATATTTTTAGCGTTAGTTGGGTTTTCGCGCGAGCTCTATAATTTTTTATCCGATCCATTGGTCGCTCAGCTACCCGCCAATTCGACCATGATTGCCACGGATATCACCTCCAATTTCATGGCGCCGATACGCCTGACCGTTTTTGTCGCTGCCTTCTGTGCCATGCCCTATATTTTGTATCAGATTTGGTCATTTGTCGCACCGGGGTTGTATAAAAAAGAGAAAAAAATCGCGATTCCTGTGCTTGCGTCATCAATTTTTTTATTTTATGCGGGTGTGGCTTTTTCTTACTTTATCGTGCTCAAAGGCGTGTTGAAATTCTTTATCATGTTTGCGCCGCAGAATGTCTTGCCGATGACGGATATCGACAGTTATTTAAGCTTTGCACTTAAGCTGTTTATGGTGTTTGGCCTGACTTTTGAGATTCCAGTGGTGACCTTACTGTTGATATTGGTGGGCATTGTCTCCATTCAAAGCCTAGAAGAGAAACGTCGCTATATTATTGTGGGTTGTTTTGCCGTGTCAGCAGTCGTTACACCGCCTGATGGTGTGTCGATGTTGTTACTCGCCATTCCCATGTGGCTATTGTTTGAGTTAGGGCTGCTATTAGCAAAAATCTTAATCAAAGAAAAGCCTAATTCTGATTCGACAGCCGTAGATAACGAGTAAAAAAACACAGCCCCTATAGTAATTGTTTTCGACTGTCCTCTACCCCATTTATTAGCTTAGTAGTTATTAGCCTTACTAAGCGTCATCATTGTCCGCCAGCCATTGTTTATCCAGTGGCTTTTTTTACCCCCATGGTTTTTACTCACTTTTAGTCTTTTAGGTAGTTTTATTATGTCCGCATCTATGCCAGCTTATATGAGCGATCCCACTGATGAGCAGCTGAGCGCGCTTAATATGGCAATGGATCACAAGTCATTTAAAGTGGTCGCTTATGCAGGCGCAGGTAAAACAACGACGCTCAAATTAATCGGTGAACGCTTACGTGGGCGCGGCTTATATCTAGCCTTTAACAAGGCGATTGCCAACGATGCGCGGCAAAAATTCCCAGGTCACGTGGATTGCCGTACCTTTCACTCACTCGCCTATCGTCATGTCGCCCGTGATATTACCGCCAAACTGTCGTTGCCACGCTTTTCACCCAAACGTCTGGGTGATGATTTAGGCTTACAACCGGTGCAAGTACGTCGGCAAATGGATGGGGTTAATAAATATATCACCCTCACGCCAGCACGCTTGTCGCGCTTCGTTAGTGATGCGGTGAACAATTTTTGTAGTACGCATGCCAGTTATCCTGCACCACGGCATATTGAATTTCCAAGTTGGCTCGATGATTCTGATGCCGAGCAGCTGCGCGAGATGCTCTACCCTGCCGTTGAGCAACGCTGGCTACAATCGATTGATGCGCGCCATCCGGCTGGTATTGGGCATGATATCTATCTTAAATTATGGGCATTATCGAAGCCCAGTATTCCTGCGGATTTCATCTTGTTTGATGAAGCGCAAGATGCCGACCCCTTAATGATGGGGATTTTGACCCAGCAGCCACGGCAGGTGATTTATGTCGGCGACGCCCATCAGCAGATTTATGAGTGGCGCGGCGCGATCAATGCGATGAAAAAGCTGCCATTGCCGCAGACCTTGTTGACGCAGTCGTTTCGCTTTGGTGAACCGATTGCTGAGATTGCCAATACTTTGCTCAAAGCCTTGCAAGAAGACGTACCGTTAAAAGGCAACCCCAATAAGCAGTCTTCTACCGAAAAAGGCATGGCACACAGTAAAAAAGATGCCATCCTATGTCGTACCAATGCTGCTGCGATGTCGCAGCTATTGACTGGACTTAAACTCGGTCACCGGGTGGCACTACAAGCGGATACCGATCGTATGCTTAAGTTCTGTCAGGCAGCCGAAAATTTAAAGAATGGTAAATCGGCGTATGGCGTCCCTGAACTGGCATATTTTTATAATTGGGGTGACGTACAAGAATATTCTGAAACCAACGAAGGCAGTGACTTAAAAACTCTGGTTAAATTGGTCGACGACCATGGGACTAATGTACTCAGCCAAGCCGTGAATAGCCTATCCAGTATTGAAAATGCCGATTATGTCATCTCAACCGCGCATAAAGCGAAAGGTCTTGAATGGGGCAAAGTACAGCTCGATGATGATTTTTATTATGATGTGACCACCAATGCGGTCAAGATAAGCCCAGAAGAATTGCGTTTGCTCTATGTTGCTTGCACACGTGCGCAAAGCAATTTGGACATCCATCATATCAAAGACTTGATATCAGGATTGCAGACGGGTAAAAAAGTGATTTTTGGCAATACTTAATGTTGCTCGAGCTCACACTTTATCGCCTTTGTCATTCTCAATTTATAATGTTGACTCTCCGATCATGAATCATAATCAGCAACTTCAGACACGCCAAAACACCATACAACAGTTATTTGCCAATCCCGTTCGCCTGCTCGCGCCAATGGAAGGCTTGACCGATCCATTAATGCGGCAAATTTTGACACAGATTGCCACAGACTTGGGTCGTCCTTATGATTGGTCAGTGAGTGAATTTATTCGCGTCACCCAAACTGTCTTGCCCGCGCATGTGTTTTATAAGTACGTGCCAGAGCTGCATTATGATGCCAAAACTGCATCCGGTACGCCGATTCATATTCAGCTACTCGGTAGTGACGCGCAGTTGATGGCTGACAATGCCGCTTATGCTGCCGAGCTTGGGGCGCCGGCCATTGATATTAACTTTGGTTGTCCGGCTAAAACGGTAAATAGCCATCGTGGTGGCTCAGTGCTGCTTGATGAACCTGAAGTCATGTACGAGATAATCAACACAGTAAGAACAGCAGTACCTAGCGATATTCCTGTATCCGCAAAGATTCGCTTGGGCTATACCGACACCAGTCGCATGGATGATATTCGCAGTGCGATTGAAGACAGTGGTGCTGATTGGCTAACCATTCATGCACGGACAAAAACCCAAGGTTATAAACCGCCAGCCTATTGGGATAAAATCCAAAACTTTTATAACTTAGATATTCCCGTCATTGCCAATGGTGAAATATGGAACGCCGAGCATGCACAGAATTGTATGACGCAAGCGGGGACCAATCATTTGATGTTAGGTCGCGGCGCGGTTACTCGTCCCGATTTGATTGCGCAGGTTGATGGCCATAATAATGATGCAGAAACATTGACCGCCTTAGTCTGGGAAGATTTAATCGTGCATCAGATTAAGTTCTTAGAAGGTGCCGCAAAAAGCGATGTGGTATTGGTCGGACGTTATAAGCAGTGGTTAGCGATGCTCACCAAAGGCTATAGCGAGGCAAAGATATTGTGGGACCGTATAAAGCGAGAAAAAAATAAAGCAGCTATTATTAGCGCACTACGAATGAGTGTCCGATAATAATACCTGCCTTTATTCTAAACTGGTCTTTCGATAAAAAACGAACGCTAGACGCTTACCCGAATGGCCAGATAAAAAAGCATCAAACAACAGGCAATTGATAATACCCAAAGTATCGAGCGAAACGTTGCCAAATTAGTAATATATGCCACGCAATAGCCAACCCTAATCAGCACATAAAGCCAAGCCAGCGTGTTGATAATTGATTGCGGTACAAAGAACAACATCGCCACCAATACCGCTGCCAAAAATACGGGTAATGTCTCATAGCTGTTTTGCTGAGCGGCATTAGCACGTGCTGCTGCGCCAGTCGTACTGTGTAAAAAGTCACGCGGATGCGCATTGTCAGCCAAGTTAAAGCCACCAATGGCTTTCGCAGTCAGTGCCATAGCGAGTGGTAACAGACTTGCCACCACCATCGCCCAAATCGCTGACGCTGCGGTATTAGGGATCAACCCAAAGAGTGCATTCATTAGTCTATTTGCCCCTACCCTGCAATCACTTCAAAATCATGGGTAATATTCACCCCACCTTGTACCAACATTCTACTGGCCGAGCAGTATTTTTCTGCTGATAAATGAATCGCCTTTTCAACTTGCTTATCTTTGATATCTTGACCAGTCACCACAAAGTGCATATGAATATCAGTATATACCGCTGGGACGGTTTCAGCACGCTGAGCTGTCAGCTCACAACGCACGTCTGTCACTGCTTGACGTGACTTTTGTAAAATCGCTACCACATCGTAGCTCGCACAACCACCTAGCCCTAGTAGGATTAGCTCCATGGGACTGGAACCCTTCTCTTTATCGGCATCGATTTGAACGTTATGTCCCGATGGGGACACGCCCATAAAGGCTTTATTTTCTTGCCACGTAACGCTTGCTTTTGACTCTGACATGTTAGATTACCCTTATTTTAATGTGTGATTTAAACGTTTTTTATTGGCTGAATATTTTATTTTTGCTTGAGATTAGCCCACTTACCATTTAGGGTTCAGATTGAGGACACGCCCTAGTGTAGCATAAGCTAAAACGAGATTTTAAAAAGCCACTGTCTTAGATTATTACCCTGAGCGTTTGATGAGTCTATTTTTGAGTGTTCACTTTGGTTAGTGAGATTTATCGTTCTGCTCTGAATATGCTTTTTTAAATATAACTTATATTTATCGTTATGGCGTCTAAAACTTACCTACAAAAATCCATTTATAACTGTCTGATTTTAAAGGGTTAAACTCGTGAAACATTTTATAGCAAAATACTGTTACACATTTGGGTTGTTTCTTGGTTTAATAACGGTAATGAATCTTATTTTTACCTGATATTGATAACTGTCACCCTATAATAATTATGATTGCTATCGTTGTGTCATGTTGAAATAAGCTATTTTTAGACAAATTAAAAAGGGTTAGTCATGATAGATGCAGACGGCTTTCGCGCCAATGTCGGCATCATCTTGGCAAATACACAAGGGCAAGTTCTGTGGGCAAAACGTATTGGTCACAACGCTTGGCAGTTTCCTCAAGGCGGTATCGACCGCGGGGAGACGCCGATGGATGCAATGTATCGCGAGCTCTGGGAAGAGGTCGGTTTACATCCGCGTCATGTAGATTTATTGGCAGTCACGCAAGATTGGTTGCGTTATCGGCTGCCGAAACGCTATGTGCGTCATGGACAGCACCCTTTGTGTATTGGGCAAAAACAAAAGTGGTTTTTGCTGCGCTTAGATGAGCCAAATACTCAACATATCCGCTTTGATGAGGGAAAACCGGAATTTGACCATTGGCAATGGGTCAGCTACTGGTATCCACTCGGACAAGTGATTCACTTTAAACGCGGGGTATACCGTCGTGCTTTGCAAGAGCTGGCACGTGAATTACCGCTTAAACAAGAACTGATTATCCCTGAGCATACCAACCATTTGCTTCTTACCTAGCCTCTGGTTTATTGTTTGTTTGTTAGTGAATATAAAAAATCCTGCATCTATTATGGATGCAGGATTTTTTATATTTAAAATAGCTAGGGCGTGTCCTCAATTCAACTGATAACAATCTAAATGGTGATGAAAATGAGGACACGCCCTAGATTTATGGTTTGATGGCAACCTTTAGTACGCCATCACGTTGATGCATAAATAAGTCATAGGCTGCAACAATATCGTCTAGCGCGTAGGTATGTGTGACCATCTCAGATAAATCGACACGCCCTGACTCCACCACATTTAATAGACGACGCATCCGTTCTTTACCACCCGGGCACAAGGCGGTGCGGATAGTATGATCACCAAGACCTGCTGCAAAGTGTGACATGGGGATGCTTAAGTCTTCTGAATAAACGCCAAGGCTTGATAGCGTACCGCCTGGTTTTAAAATTTTCAGACATTGTTCAAAGGTAGATTGTAAGCCCAATGCTTCGATACTGCTATCAACCCCGCGACCCGCAGTAATTTTCATAATCTCGTCAACGATATCCACTTCGTTAAAATTGAGGGTAATATCGGCCCCCAGTTTCTTAGACGAGGGTAATATCGGCCCCCAGTTTCTTAGACATCGCTAAGCGCTCGTTATTGCCATCAATAGCGATAATGGTAGACGCCCCTCTCAGCTTGGCACCAGCAGAGGCGCACAATCCAATTGGACCTTGCGCAAATACAGCCACGATATCGCCAATTTTGATATTGGCATTTTCAGCACCCTTAAAACCAGTAGACATGATGTCTGGGCACATCAGCACTTGCTCATCAGTCAGCCCATTAGGCACAGGCGCTAGGTTGGCCTGCGCATCGGGTACTAAAACGTATTCGGCTTGCGTGCCATCGATGATATTACCGAAGCGCCATCCGCCAGTCGCTTTATAACCATGACAAGGACAAGTCCCGTCTGGCCCGATGTAACCACCATCTTGTGAAGGAAAGCCATCTTGGCTGGCATAAGAAGTAAAACTTGGGCAAATCGCGCCAGCAATCACTCGTTGACCTTCTTCATAACCCATCACCGCACTACCGAGCTTTTCGATAATACCGACTGGCTCATGACCAATGGTCAACCCTTGAGCAACGGGATACTCACCCTTAAAAATATGAATATCGGTGCCGCAAATGGTCGTTGTAGTGATTTTTATAAGAGCGTCATTGGGCCCAACATCGGGAATTTTCTTCTCTGCAATTTCAATTTTACCTGGCGCAACAAATATTAGTGATTTCATCATACTCATGTCACACTCCTTGTTTTGACACTGTTTTCACACTTATTTGATTCATACTAGGGCGTGTCTTCATTTCAAAAATGGTGATAAAAATGAGATCAATTGCCGTCAAACAAGAAAAATAGCGTAGATAATATCGGGATATTAACCAGCTATTTGACAATGTTTGGCAAGGTTTATCCATTTTTAGCCCATCTAGATGAGTATTGAGTGAATTGAAAACACGCCCTGGCTGTCATTTAATAGTCAGTAATTGCATTAGATACTAGCAGTAAATTCTAAGCCCCTACTCAGTGAGTGTAAGCCATAAGCGCGACACTTTAAAGCAAAAACCACAATTACTTTAGGGTTTTTAAAATTGCCTACTGGTTCGTGTGAGAACAAGGGTGCATATGACTGAAAATAAGTGATTGTTTTATTCACCAACTGCTGAGTGTGGGTACTCGCGACTGACAATCTGAGCTGTAAAATTTGAGCCTTTATCCTCATCACGCAACGTTAAGATACTTTGAGTGCGAGTGCCATAAGTTGGTACGTTCTTAGCACTATCGCCAAAAGCGACAGGCTCGATGTAAATAGAAGACAAGGTTTGCTCAATCTCATTGGTCATGCCAGTATCTGGCAGCTTGTCCGCTGGTGCTTTGATATTATCTGACAGCACCTCAAAGGCCGCCTGTTGCCAGTATGCAGGTGAGCTATTCTCAGCAATCAAGGGCAATACTTCTTGCCGCAGTCTGCCACGTAGGCGCTCAGTTTTGAACCAGCTATCCTCTGGCTGACCGTTAGAGATAACGTGCAATCCTGCATGTAAGGGCGTGGGAGCATGACCACGATTATTAACGAGGACCGCTTGGGTCGCATCACCTATAATTAAATTGAAGCCAGCATAGTCTTGCAAACTGATTTGCCGTGCAAACTCTATTGGGCTTAGCGTACTGGTCAAGAAATCGGTGACCAGTTCACCACGTGAGCGTTCGTCATTACTTGCCTGCACGCCATCGCGAAAGTTCAATACCGCTGCCCAACGTCCGTTTTGCTCATATAAATCGTCATATGACTTTTGATAGATACCTAACCAAGTGCCGCCGCTTTGTTTATCGCGTCCGGCATAGATAGGTTTATCAGCCCATTGATGTAACGGCTCGGTTGGGCGCTGCAAAAACTCATCGCGATTGGATAATAAAACCAAAGGCAGCTCATCAAATAATTGCCAAGCAATGGCGACGATACACATAGCATTCCTTTTATATGATTATTATATAATCGTTCCGATATCAAAAAGGGTCGTTCAAAATAGCGTCCTGCTGGTATAAATTTTCCTAGCTTGCTGTGCGCTTCGCACTCCAGAGGCTTCAAAAAATTTATCCTAACAGCACTCCCATCGGTATTATATTGTTTTCAATTGAATCGATTATATAGGGTCTGATGAACATTCAAGTGTGGCACTGGCAGTGGCTATTTTTTAGACAATACGCAGTGAAATTTTTGACGACTAGTCGTTCTAGGTTAGATAATTTCGCCATGTATTGGCAAAAAATAGCCCTGCCCTGAAAGGCTGATACTAAAATCATCCCAAACGTTGTTGTAAACCTAGCTAAGGTCTCGACATTATCGTCGGTTTACGCCTGATTTGATAAAAGGTTTGGGACGATTTTAGTATCAGCAGTCCTACTATTTGAATGTTCAACAGACCCTAGTTCTTATTTAGCATTAATTGGTGTTTAACTGCTTATCAGCCGGATAGCTAATTTGATAAGTAGACTGCATCACTTGCGACTGTTTACTCGGCAAATCAAACTCCCAAGCGACCATACCTTTATTGTCATTCCAGTCTTTTTGGCTCACTGCTGGGGTGTGCGTCGCAGTGACCTTAATACTGTCATCACTGCTAACCGGCTCACTACCCAAGACTTGTAAATGCACGCTACGATTGTGCTGATTGGTGAACTGATAGGCTTGGATGGTCGTTCTGGTTTGCTGACGATTAAACACGCCTTTATCACCTTGTTTGTCTTCATCAGTGAGTTGCTTGACCAGCATACTGGGATCGATGCCAAAACCAATACCCTGCTCTTTTAGATTCTGGTAGCTATAGCGCGATTGCCCGACATAGTTGTCATCACGGTACAATTGCAAAGAGCCATCGACCCAAGCCGGAGTCAAAAACGGTGCGGATGCGTACCAGTAGCCAGCGGCTTCCACACTCGGGGTACTACGAATCCACAGCTTGCTACTGCCTGATTGCTCATCAATAACCGTCCGTACCCGCCTGCCATCACTTGGAATACTAATACGCTGCGGCAGTCGATATTCGGTGATGCCGTTTTTATTCTGACTGCTCACGCTAAAGCTCGGTAGCGGTGGCATCTCTGCAGCCCCTGCTCCGCCATAGCTATCACTACCTACAACAACGACTGGAGCAGACTCCATCATAGGCTGTGCATAGCGTGACAATTTACTATTTGGCTGTTCTTCATATAATGACAAGCGCTCGACTCTTGGTAGTTGGCTGGTCGTGGTTTGAGTGGGATTAACTGAGCTTAATACCAAAGGAATCTTTAGCCAATTCTCCCCTGTTTGCTGGGCAATAACGGCAGAGGCGATGATGTTTAATTGTTTGCTCTCCGTGTTGAGACGTGCTTGATAGGTCGGCTCCCAACTGGCGCCGCGCACTTGATAATGCAGCTTGACGCTGCTTGGCGAACGACTTGCGACGCGCACACTCACTTGCGTCACACTATCCTGTGCTTGAGTTGTACTGCCAGCCATCAGCTGGTTCAGCGTATCTTGCGCGCGCGCTTGGCGCTGCTGAATATTCAAAATTCTTTTATTGATACTGGTCGCTTGCGTCTCTACCTCACGCGCATTATCGGCAAGGCTACCATGTGTACTCATTTGCGTGACCTTGGTAAGGTTTTGCAAGTAGGCTTTTGCTAAGCGTGCCGCCTCTAACTCCGCATTAATCGCGTCCAAATTATTCTGCTGCGTCTGTACGTTGGCATCACCTTGATATTGACACTGTGCCGCTTGTTCAGCGCTTAAGGTTTCGATGCTGACTTCGCCAATATTAACGTCATTAGCCGCTTGCACACTCAGGCTGTCTTTATCGATATAAGGGGATAAACAAGAAAAAACCAGCGTTTGCTCGCCACTATTAGTAATGGGTAACGCACGGGTGACACTGGCTAAGCCTTGATAAATCGTCACTTGCTCAATACTGCTATTGGCTGCCTGAGCAGGAGTCACACTTAAAGCCGCTATGCCAAATAAACTCAGCGACATTAACCGCGTTTTAGCAATCAACTTAGATGATATTGCCACTTTGGATAAATCAGCTTGCATAATCATTCCTTAAAAGTACGTTTAATCCATTAATAGGTTTCATTAGCGCAAGCCCATGCTCTGTAACGCTTTATTAAACATGATGCTATATTTATTATAATCGTTATTCTAAGCATTATTTCTTAAAGCACTTTTCTAAAGGAGCTTTTTTATATCTTAGCGGTTTTCTATCTTTCTTTCTAGATGTTACCAGTAGCAGATAAGTTGTTACGATGGGATTCGCCTAATAGTAATTTGGTATGCCTAACAAACTATTTTTGCTATTATGACCCACATTCTATTATCAATAATAATGATATCCTTATGATGATTCATCCGCAATATGACCCTGTCGCGCTGTCCTTGGGTCCGGTAGAAGTACACTGGTACGGACTGATGTATTTATTGGCCTTTGCCGCGGCGTTCGGTCTAGCATGGTATCGCAGTACCAAACGCGACAGTTGGACCACCGATATGGTCTCTGATTTGGTCTTTTATGGCGCGCTTGGTGTCATTTTAGGTGGTCGGATCGGTTATGTGTTGTTTTATCAGTTCGGCGAGCTGTTGCAAAATCCGGCGTACCTTCTCAAGGTTTGGGAAGGCGGTATGTCATTCCACGGTGGTTTCATCGGCGTGATGCTCGGTATGTGGTTCTTCGCCCGTAAATATAAGAAGACACCTTTTCAAGTCTTTGACTTTATCGTTCCTTGTGTACCGACGGGCTTACTGTTCGGTCGCATCGGCAACTATATCAATGGGGAGCTGTGGGGCCGTGTCTCTGATGGCGGCTATAACTGGCTGACGTATTTCCCGCAAGCGGCCGCCTTTGATATGCAGCAATTACAGACCAATCCTGAGCTACAAGAATTGATGCTTGAGGTAAATGGACAGTATTTATTGCCGCGCCACCCCTCGCAGTTATACGAAGCGTTGGCAGAAGGACTGCTATTGTTCCTTTTCTTATGGTGGTATTCATCGAAGCCGCGCCCGCGTATGTCTGCGACGGCTGTATTCTTGTTGGGTTATGGTATTAGCCGCTTTATCATCGAATTCTTCCGCCAGCCAGATGCTGACCAAGGGTTTGTGTTGTTGGGTTGGATGACCAAAGGTCAAATACTCAGCGCACCGATGATTATTGCAGGCTTCATCCTACTGATTTATGCTTACAAACGCGGTATCTATGACTGGGGTAAGCAAGCGGCTTATTAAGCATTATTTTGTATAAAGCAGTACTTTGCCCCAAAAACCCTGTTAATCACTATATCAATGATGCGTTTTAGCAGCGTAGAAGAGTAACTTTATGAGCACTAGCAACTCCATTAGTCACCACAAGCAGAGTAAAAATGAGCAAGCCTACTTGGATTTGCTGCGTCAGGTTATGAGTGAAGGCACTGAAAAAGGCGATCGTACCGGTACTGGTACGCTAAGTCACTTTGGCGCGCAACTGCGTTTTGACTTAGCATCAGGATTCCCATTATTAACCACCAAAAAAGTCCACTTCAAATCTATCGTTTATGAGCTATTATGGTTTTTAAGCGGTAGTACTCACGTTGATTACTTACAAGCAAATGGCGTGCGTATTTGGAATGAATGGGCAACGGCTGAGCAGACGGCGCGCTTTAAGCGTCCTGCTGGGGATTTAGGGCCCGTTTATGGTCATCAGTGGCGCAATTATGGCGCGAGTAAGCGTGACGATGGCAGCTATAATAACGATGGTGTCGATCAAATCACCCAAGTCGTTGAGCAAATCAAGACCAATCCCAATTCACGACGCTTGATCGTCTCCGGCTGGAATCCCGGTGAAGCAGAGCAAGTCGCTTTGCCACCTTGTCACACACTATTTCAGTTCTTTGTCGCGGACAATAAACTGTCCTGCCAGCTCTATCAGCGCTCAGCGGATTTATTCCTCGGTGTGCCGTTCAATATCGCTAGCTATGCGCTGTTGACCCATATGGTCGCGCAAGTTTGCGGACTAGAGGTTGGTGAGTTTATCTGGACGGGTGGCGATTGTCATATTTACCAAAACCACCGTGAGCAAGTCGAGCTGCAACTGACACGTGAGCTCTATACGCTTCCAACATTAACACTTAGCCCTGATGTTAATGATATTTTTGCTTTTAAATATGAAGATATTAGCGTCGATAGCTACGAGTCGCATCCTGCTATCAAAGCAAAGGTTGCTGTATAGCATTTGTCTGACTAAATATTTTAAATAAGAATAGCATTTTATAGATAATAAAAAGGATACGTTATGAGTTATGCCCACACTGAAGTCGCCCAAGTTGCTGCTATCAGTAGCAATCGTTGTATCGGTAAAGACAATGCACTGCCGTGGCATATCTCAGCAGACTTGCAGCACTTTAAAAAAATGACGACCAAAGATAACGATGGCGCTATTCAAGGTATCGTCATTATGGGGCGTAAGACTTTTGAGTCAATGGGCAGCAAGCCGTTGCCAAAGCGGGTAAGCTTTATCATCAGCACTCAGATGGATTATGCTGATCAACAAGGCCTTGTGGGCAAAAACAACGCTTATGTCGTACATAATTTAGATGATGCCTTAACGCAGGCGGCAAGTCTGGCACATGGTGCGCACCTTGATACGATTTGGGTCATTGGCGGTGAGCGGGTATTTAAAGAAGCGATGATGTATACCGATCGCATTGAGCTGACTCATGTAGATACCGAAATCGCTGATGGTGAAGCCTTTTATCCTAAAATACCAAATGACTTTACAGTGGCAGAAGAGTCTGAGCAGATGCACGATGAAAAGAGTGATTTAGATTTTAGATTTGTGACTTATAAAATAAAAGCTGCTGAATAACTGTCGCTCACTCATTAGAAATGATTGAAAAATTGGGGCTGTCTTAGATATTTCTAGGACAGCCCTTTTTTACGATCAATCAGATTACTCATGCAATACTTTATAAACCGTTTTCGCCAAAATGGGACCAATCCCCTGCACACCTGCCAGCTCTTGTTGTGATGCTCCAAGCAATTGCTGCATTCCGCCAAAGTGATTCAGCAAGTCACGACGACGCTTTTCACCAAGCCCCGGTATGACCTCTAGCACTGATGATGAACGGCGCTTATCACGCTTCTTACGGTGCGCTGTGATGGCAAAACGATGGGCTTCATCACGAACGTGCATCAATAAATGCAACGCCTTGCTATCCATTGGCAAATCAAGCGGCTCATGATCGATAAAGTGCAATACTTCAAGTCCGGCCTTACGCCCCTCACCTTTTGCCACACTAATGAGCAGCGTATCATTAAGAATACCCAACTCGGTCAATACCTCTTTAGCGATGCCAAGTTGACCTTTACCACCATCAATCAGCAATAAATCAGGCAGCGGCTGCTTCTTATAACGCCGTGTCAGCACTTGCTTCATCGCGGCATAGTCATCGCCACCGACAATATCATGGATGGCATACTGACGATAATCACGGCGACGTGATCCACCTTGGTCAAAGACAACGCAGCTACCGATGGTCGCCTCACCCATCGTATGCGAGATATCAAAGCATTCAATTCTATCAATCGTTCGCTCAGTGACATCGGCCAATACGTCTTTCAATGCGCCAAAGCGCGAATGCAGCTCTAAATAATCACCCAACTTAGTCTTAAGCGCATTATTCGTGTTCAATTTTGCCAAATCTAACCATTCGGCACGATGTTCACGTACGTTGGTTTTGATGACGACTTTGCTACCAAAATGCGTTGCCAGTGCTTCACTAACTGCCGTCTGATCGGGTAGCTCATGACTGAGTATAATTTCTGCTGGCAAGTCATCCGTCACCTGAAAGTAGAACGAGGTAATAAAGGCAGATAAATTATCAGCAAGCGGCTCGCTACTATCGACGTCAGGAAAATAGTTCTTACCGCCAAGCACACGCCCGCCACGGACGGTCAGTACGTTGACACAGGTCATGCCTGCCTGACTGGCAATAGCAATCACATCGGCCTCGCCCTGCACAGTATAAACGGCTTGCTTAGCTTGGACTTCACGCAGCATAGACAGCTGGTCACGATAAAAGACCGCCTTTTCAAAGTCTAATTCTTCGGCGGCACCTTCCATCTTTTCAATCAAAGCACTATGAATGTCGCTAGAGTCGCCTTTGAGAAAGCGAATGGTGTTATTCACATCCTCTGCATATTCTTCTGGCGATACCAAGCCCACGCAGGGCGCACGGCAACGCTTAATCTGATACTCAAGACAAGGGCGCTTACGTTGCTTGAAAAAGGTATTGGTACATTGGCGCATCTGAAACATTTTTTGCATCAAAACCAATGTCTCTTTTGCCGCGTGAGCAGAGGGAAAAGGCCCAAAGAAGCGACCTTTTTGATGATTGCCTTTGCCACGACCATAAGCCAATCTCGGATAAGGCTTGTCCGCCGAAATAAACACATACAGATAAGATTTGTCATCACGCAGTAGCACGTTATAAGGTGGGCGATACTCTTTAATCAGGTTTTGCTCGAGCAGTAACGCCTCAGTCTCACTACGGGTAATAATGGTCTCAATGTTATGAATCCGCGCCACCAATGCCCGTGTTTTTGGGTGGTCAATCGTCTTAGCGAAGTAGCTGTTGACGCGGCTTTTAAGCGATTTGGCTTTACCGACATATAAAATATCGCCATTCTTACCCAGCATTTTATAAACACCTGGCAAATTTGGCAGGCGCTGAATCAAATGCTTTAGACGGGCTTTTTTATCATCGACGGGACTTGTTTCTGAGACGGTTACCATAGAATTTATTGCTCTCAAGATACTGATATATAGCTGTTTATGGGGCGATAGCGAAAGTTTTGCAAGGCAACTATCAGTGTAACGTCAGACAGAAAAAAAGCCAGCACCAAGCTGACTTTTTCTATAGTTTAAAATGCTACTTGTATTTTATAAAGCGCTGCTAGTGGCGAAAATTAGACATTAGCGCTGGAATACCCGGTAACATACCGACAATAGCCATCACGCCAGTCAATATCACAAAAGTAATCACAGGAATAATCCAACGGCTCATCTTTGATAAATTCGCACTACGTTCTTTAGAACCAATTAACCCTAGATTATCAAGCACAAGGGTAATCGACCAACCAAACGCAGGATTCACCAGTGCCGATGCAAAGACGACAATCGCAGCAGACTGCGTGGTTTTTCCTTCGCGTGTCATCTCCATACCTGCCTCAAGTAACGGAATAAAAACGCCGACAATCAGTGCCACACACATCACGGGCTCCCAAATAGCCAAGTCCATTGGATAGCCCCAGATACCTGCGATAACACAGAACAACCCTGTCAATACGGCACCTGCAGGAATAGGACGCTTAGCAATCGCTGCTGGCACAATATATGTACCCCATGATGAGGCAAAGTTTGCACCGCCCAATACTGAGCCTGCCACCTGACGAATAGAGGCACTGGTCATCGTATCATCGATATCCATTAACACACGCTCAGTGCGTTTTGGATAGCTGATTTTTTGGAACACCTGATGCCCTAAAAAATCTGGCGACCACATCGCCACTGCTAATACTGCAAACGGTAGCACCACGATAAAGCTTTCAACGGTTGGCAGACCAAGCATCCAACCTGTATCTTCACCCCACCAATACATTGGGCTCATATTTGGTAAGCCTGGCCCTGTTTCAAAAGCAAAGGGTGCGCCCATGGCAAAGGCTACTCCACCACCTAACAAGCAGCTAAGTGGCACTGCCAGCCAACGCTTTTGGAAGTTCTCTAACACCGCATACAGTATAATGGTCAATAAAATCACTACGAAGGCAATATGCGCCATGCCGATGCCTTCTGCCCAAGCAAAGAGGTTTTTGACTTGTGAGGTAGTACCAATAAAGCCTAGATAAAGCAATAAACCACCGCACACACCTTTACTGGTCAAGTTTGCCAGTAGACTCCCCCCTTTGCTAATCGCCAGTAATAAGCCAAAAGCACCGATGAGCAGACCAAAAGCCATCGGATGCCCACCAGCGGCAACCACGATAGGGATGAGCGGAATCAGTGGACCATGCGTACCAGCAAGGTTGGCGGTCGGTAGCAGAAATCCTGAGAATAAAATAACGAAGAACGAGACAATCAATAGCTCATAACGGACGTTTTCTAGGACAAAAGCATCGCTTAACCCAAGTGGCCCTGCAAAAGTGGCGGCAATAGCGCCCACCATAACCACTTTACCAATGGTCGCTGCCATCGCCGGAATGGTATCTTCATACTCAAAACGATAATCACGGAACGGCAAGTTCATGCGCCAGCGTTTTGGCTGCATAATCTGTAGTTCATGATTGAGATAATCATCACGGCTATCAAAGCTTGAGCTTGGCTTATGCAAATCAACATAGCTGCCTGATAGGTCGTTGTGGTTATCGGACGAATTTGGCGGTTGCGCATCGGACCCTGAAACGGGAATCTGGAGGTCACTCATCACACTTCCTTATGTCGACTGATGGGTTTATGCCCTACCGATTTATTTGGCTAGTGCCTGATAAATCCAATCGGTCAAAGCAAATTTGCGGGTATTGTAAGTCATCGACCGCCATAATGCGAGTTTTTATGGTTTAAAAGAGACCATTTGTATCATTATTAATGGCATATAATGATCAACATAACCATGTGATGAAGAGATAAAATAAAGAAGTATGATATTGTGTAACGAACGTACTAATAGAAAATAATCGAGTACTTATGATATATTTTAAGATGAAAAATTGGCTTTAAAAACTCTGTCACTTATCTACTGCACTATAATTAAGAATTTGCTGGGTAAAACTGGTTTTTATATAGCAGAAAATTCGTCTATCAGTTACGCTTTAACGCTGGTGGCTGTTGGCGTTTTTTATTATGATAAATATCTTTTGCATGGCTATGAATCAATAGCAAACCTACCATCGTCAGGTGCTTGTGCGCTTTTGATAAAATAATTCATAAACTAAAAATAGCCCAGCAGACAAGATTGAAAAAGGCAACAGGACATATCTATGAGTTTATTACCAAAAAATCTTGAGACCCTAAAACGTAAGGCTAAAAAAAATATCATGCCGCTACTGGCACCGCATTTACTTAAACTGCGCATCAATACTTACGCGCCTTATGTTGGCGCGGGTATCAAAATTGAGCATATCAATCTCGATCAAGGGTTGTGCGTGGTAAGCATGGGGCTCAATGCTCTGAATAAGAATATCGTCGGTACCCAGTTCGGCGGCAGCTTATATTCGATGGTAGATCCCTTTTATATGCTCATGCTAATGCACCAGTTGGGCAGTAGTTATGTGGTGTGGGACAAAAGCTCACATATCGACTTTGTCGCGCCAGGTAACAGTAAAGTAATTACTCGGATGAAAATTCCTAGTACCGAACTCATCACTATTCAAGAACTGGCCAAAGACGGTGACGCTGTATTTCGTGAATATCAGGCGGATATCTTTGACGATCAGCAGAAGTTGATCGCTACTGTCACCAAGACTATTTATATACGCTTGCGCAAACACAGCAAATCAAAGAATCAAAGCAGCCGTATGGATGTGCTCGATACTTAGTCAGTTGTTAATTATTAGTTGCTTATTAGCTGAAGTGGTTGCTTAGAAGAATAGTTGACCGTTAAGCGGCTACTGATCATTTTTGTGAACCTTACATACATTTTTGAACCCTACATACAAAAACCCCAATCTAGCATGCGCATAGATTGGGGTTTTGTCTTTTTTGGTATGGCCCGCTTATTTATATGATAAACCTATGAATAAGGGCTTGTATCTACTATTACCTTACTTTAATCAACTGTAAATTATACAGCCAACTAAAGACGGCAAGCTTTTGCTTAAATACCCGGTGCAGTTTCAACTGCATCAGGAACGCGAGCGTCAGTTTTTGCTTTGACAACTTTAGGTGCACGCGGAGCAAGTTTTTCGCGGATACGGGCTGATTTACCAGAGCGCTCACGTAAGTAGTACAGTTTTGCACGGCGAACCGCACCACGGCGTTTCACTTCAATGCTGTCAATAATTGGTGAATGCAATTGGAATGCACGCTCAACACCAACACCGCTTGAGATTTTACGTACGGTAAACGCTGAGTTTAGACCGCGGTTACGCTTAGCAATTACAATGCCTTCAAAAGCCTGTAGACGCTCACGCTCACCTTCACGTACTTTAACTTGAACCACAACGGTATCGCCGGGTGCAAAGCTTGGGCGCTCAATCAATTGAGCATTTTCGATGACCTGAACCAATGGATGCTTGTTGCTCATGAGAGTTATCTCCTCACATTAGATAATAGAGGCTTAACGCATATCACCTGTTTGTAATAATTAATCATAGCTATTATCAACATCTTGTATTAATAACAACTACAACGTAAATGGATTATAACCAACGGCCATTATGCTATGACTCGTTTTATTATTGCTCAAAATTTTATTGCTTAACTGTTTATGTTTTTGACCGTTATTAACGTGGCTTTTTATCTGCTTTTGCCAATGCTTTTAGCCATTTCGCTTGCTCTACTGTTGGGGTGAACGCTTGCCATAAGTCGGGACGACGCGCTTGCGTGCGACTGACTTGCTGACTAAAGCGCCACTTAGCGATATTGGCATGATGTCCTGAAAGTAATACTTCAGGAACCGCCATACCCGCAAACTCATGCGGCTTGGTATAGTGTGGACAATCAAGCAAGCCATCGACGAACGAGTCTTGCTCAGCTGATTGATCATCACCCATAATATCAGGCAGACGACGTATCACACTATCCATCATCACCATGGCTGGCAGCTCACCACCAGTCAATACGTAATCACCCAACGACACTTCCAAGTCGACATACTGCACCAGTAAGCGCTCGTCAATACCTTCGTAACGACCACATAATATAATCATGCCATCATACTCAGTCATACTGACCACACTACTTTCGCTAAGCGTCTGTCCTTGTGGCGACATATAAATCACCGGACAATGCTCACTGTCGACACGGCAGCCATGTTGACCCGCTCGCAAGCGCGCATCCTCGATAGCTATTGATAATGGCTCAGCCATCATCACCATCCCAGGACCGCCACCATACGGGCGTTCATCAATACGGCGGTAGTTATCAGTGGTATAATCACGCGGGTTGATACATTCAATCGTCACTTGCTCCTGTGTGACTGCCCGACCCGTGATACCAAACTCACGAATCGTAGCAAACATCTCAGGAAAAATACTAATGACGGCAAAATACATCTGATGTCTACTTGCACAATGGCTAATAAAAGCTAAATGAATCGGTGTAACTATTAACGATGCTCAGCGATAAAGCCGAAACTTATATCAGCAAAGCTTGTCTTAATAAGACCTTATTAACCATTACTGATTAATTATTGCTTATTATTAATAATCACTTGGCCATGCCACAAGCACCGTTTTCGCAGTCATATCGACCTGCATCACGGTTTGCTTATGCCATGGAATCAGGCGTTCTTCTTTATCTAAACTGTCTGAATTAGGCGCCACGCGCATGATGTCATGGGCACCGGTTTCAAACATTTCAGCGATATTGCCTAGATACTCATCTTGCTCGTTCATCACGCGCAAGCTGACCAAATCCGACCAATAATATTCATCTTCCGCTGTTTCTGGCAAGACGTCTTGCTCGACCCAAAGGGTTACCCCATTCATAGTCTCCGCAACATTGCGATCAGGAACCTGCTCAAATTGAGCCACGATTCCTGTGCCTTGTTCACGCCAAGCTTTCACAGTCAGAGGTTTCATGCCAGTAGCGGTTTTCATCCACCACGGCTGCATGGCGAATATGGCCGTACGATCATCCGTATCGCTAAATACCCAAAGCCAACCTTTGATGCCATAAGGCTTCTTAAGCTGACCGATTTTCATAAGAGCACTAGCGTTTGGAATAGATGACATAACGGCTAACCTAACAATGATTAAAACATTTCAATCAAAAGCGATAAACGCAATCAAAAGCGATAAACAGTTAATCGCGCACCCTGGTCAGACCAGTTACGCTATATCTTCTAAAGTCTACTGAGCTATGCACATAATCACACTATCAGCATTTCAGTAACAGCAAGAAAAACTTAAGCAGTTGCTTCAGTTTGAGCTGTAGACTTGTTGTAAGCTTTTGCTAATGAAGCAACGCGATCAGAAGGTTGTGCACCTTTGGCGATCCACGCATTGTACGCTTCCATGTTCAGACGTACTGCTTCTTCAGACTCTTTAGCGAGTGGGTTAAAAAAGCCGATGTTTTCAATGTAGCGACCGTCACGCGCGCGGCGTTGATCAGCAACAACTACTTGATAAAATGGGCGTTTCTTGGCACCGCCCCGTGCTAAACGAATAACAACCATGTGAATTCTCTCTTTCGCAGGTATACCAAAAAGGGCATAATTATAGCACAGTCTTATTTTATTGAAAACATAAACTATGCTTATTTAATTATTTATTAACAATAGCTTAAATATGCTTGTATGTAAATTGAAATTAATAATTGCCCATGATTATAAAGTCTTAATACCCTGCTTCTGACCGTATCAAATCGCTAAAATATTAAAACTAAAATATTAAAACTAGCTTTTATAGATCGTACTTAGTGAGGTTGTGATTTTGGACGACTTAGCCAAATCAAAGTGTTCAAATTGTGCATAGTAAATCCATGTAACTTGATTACTTGATTGTGCTGCTCTATTTCTACTCATAACAGCCCAATAAAAACAGTATACAATAGACCGTAACGCCAGCAATGTGCTTGCTTACTTGATAATCTAAACGAGCTACAGTTTTTGTGACGTGGCACTATTTTATCACCCTATTATTTATCTATACCTTGGATGCATATGACCACCCCAAACCCTAAAATACCTCGTAAAGGTTGGTTGCCACGCTCTTATTCCAACAGTTGGCTGACTACCTTAATGGTGGCTTTTATTGTCATTATCAGTGTCGGCTTATCGATTGTGTTCTTTTGGCGCAGTCTTTATTTGCCAGAGCTCAAAAATCATGCGCGCTATCTGACCAGCGAGCTACGTTTGATGAATAGCGTCAATAAAGACTGGCAGGATAGCCCCGAGGTGCGGCAATGGATATATCAGCATTCGCACGTGGTGGTGGTTGATAACCCCAGTGACTTCCCGCAAGTAGCAGATAAAGCCTTTGCGGGTGTTTTTACCGATGTATTACAACGCGAAATAGGGGCACAGTTAGGTCGACCAGTGGAAGTGTATTTCAAGTTCAAACCAACCCCGCAGCTGTGGGTACAAGACAGTCGTGACACCAGTTTTTGGATTCGCGAACCCGTGGTTTATTATTCGCAATATAGTCCAGGATTGTTAGTACTATTCCTCATTGGATTACCTATATTATCGCTGCTAACCATTATTTTGTTAGCACGGCAATTAAACCGTCCTTTAAGGTATTTACAGCGTGCGGCCACCAACTATATTCGACTGGGTCACGCAACATCCTTACCAACGCAAAAAGGGCCTACAGAGATACGTCAGGTAAATATGGCATTCAACCGCTTATTTACCACGCTCAATCAAGCGCAAAAAGAACGTACCATCATGCTTGCTGGTATCTCACATGACCTGCGTACACCGTTGACTCGTATGCGCTTGACCGCTGAAATGCTACCGGACGATTTTTTTCGTGAAGGGTTGATTTATGACATTGAGGATATGGATGCCATTTTGGAGCAGTTTATCTCATTTATGAAAGACGGCTCGGATGAGCCAGTGCGCTTGACCAATTTGGACACGATATTTAATGAAATTATGGTGCAATTCGCGCCCATGGAATTTATTTATCAATCGGATTGTCACAAGGTTGTGCCAGTGCGTCCATTATCCATTAAGCGCTTGGTCATTAATCTGGTCAACAATGCCAATCGTTATGGCAAGCCGCCTATTTATTTATCAGCAACGGTCGTGCCGACTTTCATAGAAACAGCTGACGTAGAAGACAGCGACGTGGTGTCTGAAAATGAAGTTAATAAGCAAGCCCAAGAGCAGCTGATGATATGTGTACGGGACTGCGGTGATGGAGTAGAAGAAGATCAATTAGAGCGCATCATGCAGCCCTTTGAACGTGGTGAAACAGCGCGAACCACGCAAGGTAGTGGTCTAGGTCTGGCTATTGTTGATCGTATCGCCCACTTGCATCATGGTACGGTTGAGGCCATCAATCATCCTGATGGCGGCCTACAAGTCTGTGTGCGTATTCCCCTGTTATCCAAAGTGGCAGGAGAGCAAACACTGACAGAAAATATAGAAGCAGCTCATTCAGACAAAGCAAAAATGGCAGATCATATACCTAATAAAGAAGCTGAAAAAAGACGATGGCAAAATCGTCTTTAAAGTCGCTGTAACTATTTAACTGTCTCATTATTTAAGCAATGACAATTATTCACGCGCACCGATAACGGGGGGAATGTACGCAGCGCTATTAGTAAACGCTAATGGCTGAGTAATGTCATCCTGCGCGGCTTTTAGCGTTTGAGTCATGGTTGGCTGCTGCAAGAATAAATAATAACCCAGCGTCAACGCATTCAGTACTACCAAACCGCCAAATAAATATGGCATCCTCTGCCCTCCTCTAGTTTCCAACTTATAAGACTGAATATTAAAAATTGGCTGTTCAAACCAATGTTTCTCAACTTAATCCGTTATATATTGAGCGCTTAATCTGTTTTGTACTGGCGAAAGTATTTTTCATGCTGCGGACATGAAATAGCATTTTGCCTTATTCAGTGCCAAAATCACGATCGCTCTTTTCTTGGGTCAACTGGTCAGCGGCAAGCACTTGAGTCAATGGTTTCATAGGCCATGTCATTACGAACCTTGCACCGCCTAATTCACGACTCTCATCTACCTTCATACTACCATTAAACCAAAAGGCAATACGCGATACAATAGACAAGCCTAGGCCATAGCCACCTGACGCGCGTGTACGGCTGTCATCTAAGCGTGAGAATGGAATGAATACTTTTTCGCGATCTGCTTCAGGAATACCATGTCCATCATCTTCGACACTGACGAAGGCATTGCCTTTTTTGACACCTGCACTAATGATAATGGTTGTTTCTGCATAGCGTAACGCATTACCTGCAAGGTTCTGAATCACACGGTGTAAGTAGCGTCTATCCGCAACTGCTGTGACTTTTGCATTTGGTAAACTGGTTACTATTTTGATAGATTTACCTAGCGCATTGGTTTCGCGCTCGATCTGCTCTAACAGCTCTCTTAAGTTTACTGGTTCTAAATCTAACTTTGGTGACCCTTCCTCAAGCTTAGCATAGGTCAAGATCTCATCAATCAAACCATTAAGCGATTCAATATCTTCATCAATATAGTCACGCTGCATAAAACGTGAGTCTTCGTCATCCGTATCAGCAAGCATATCTACGGCAAATCAAATACGAGCCACTGGAGTACGAAGCTCATGTGAAACCGCTCGGGTAAGCTCTCGCTGTGATTCAATCAAACGCTTAATATGCGAGGTCATGGCATTAAAAGTCGCTGACAAACGTGCTATTTCATCTTGACCAATAACCTGTACTTGAATATCAAGGTTGCCTTTACTCACCTCATTAACACCAACTTGAATCAGCTGTAGCTTGCGCTCAAGTGGAAAAATGAGCGCATAAACACCCAAACTGATTAAAAACATACTAATCAGGATCATACTAATAATCAAATTAAGTGGAAACCAGTTAAATAAGGGTACAGGCCCTATCAAGACTGCCATATCATTGATTTCAGACGGAACCACTATCTTGATGGCTGAGCTACTGGTACTACTATTAGGGTCTTGTAATGAGATGACCACTTCATCGCGGCGTAGGCGTGACATTTGATCTGAATCTAAATCGAGCGTGTTAACAGGCACAAATGCCAGAGGAAAAGAAAATTTCTCCTCAAGTTCGGCCAAGCGTGCACGTTTATCAGACAAGGTGACTTCATAAGACAAATCATCCAATAAAAAGACAGCAATTGCTCTGACTTGCTGCTCCGTAACCTCCGATATCCGTGCTGTTAGGACATTCTCATTATCCGGCAAGCGATAATAAACATCTGCATATACAGGCTGGTTGAAATAACGTACAACGGTATTATCATTTTTAAAACGGCGTAACTCACTGGCGCTAAAATCTACTTCGTCAATAGGCAAGACTTTAAAAGTAGTACCAAACAAACTACTCGCATCTGATAACCAATATTCACGCTCTTCTTCGCTATTTTGGTGAGAGATTCCTTCACTCACCAAATGAAACGCGCCCATTGCCATATTTTCACGATAAGACTGCACACGCTCCTTATTAATGGTATCCATCAATAACTGCGCAAACAGTGCCACACATAAGCAGACTATAAGTAGCCCAGCATAGATACGAACAAAAATACTGTGTTTTAAAGAAGAGACTAATGACATACGTGCCGTGACCAACTTAATAAATAGAGATTGCTAATATCATCAAACATATAGATAGTGCTATGTGTTTGATGATATCGAGCATGATCGAATAGAGATAGACTTTTAATTACCGCATTTTAGTTCATATGCAGCAATCATCCAAAGACTTATATGTATGACATATATTTAGTCAGCGTCTATAATAATGAGTTAATTAAACCACATAACACTGCATTTAAGTTTAAAAATTAGAATTTAGCCACAAAAAAACCAGCATCGTTGCTGGTTTTTTCGAATAGTGATTAATAATTAATCAACCTATAGAAGCAACAATATTAGTTGCCTTCTTTTACGAATAGATAGCCTTTACTACGTACGGTCTTAATACGCTTTGGATTTTCTGGATCATCACCGATTTTTGGACGAATACGTGAGATACGTACGTCAATTGAACGATCTTGACCATCATACTCAATACCGCGTAGACGCTCAAAGATATCTTCGCGAGATAGAATACGACCTGCATTAGAAGCAAGCAACCATAGTAAATCATATTCAGCACTGGTGAAATCGACGAACTCATCACCTAGATTAACTGAACGACCACCGTTATCAATGACTAACTCACCAAACTCTAGACGTTGTGGCACATCTTCTGATGGTGCATTTTCTGAGCGGCGCAGTAGCGCACGAATACGGGCAAGCAATACACGTGGCTGAGCAGGCTTAGCGACATAGTCATCAGCGCCCATTTCAAGACCCAAAACCTGATCCATATCTTCTGTGCGCGCGGTCAGCATCAAAATAGGATTTTGATAGTGTGGACGTACTTCACGACATACCGTCAAGCCATCGCTACCAGGAAGCATGACATCAAGTACGACCAAATCTGGTTGTTCATTGACAATACGGCGAATGGCGCGATTACCATCGGTTTCAATTGCCACTTCTAAACCATTTTTAACCAAGTAATCTTGGGTCAACATGGCTAAGCGCTCGTCATCCTCAACAATCAAGATTCGGGGGGTGTTGTCTTCTTCATTCGTTGTCATTGTTATATCCTCTAATACATCTTATTTAAAAGCGGTGAAAATAAGAGCGGTAAATTAATAGCATCGTAACTCAATCAATTTGTAATCCAATACAGGCAGTGACCGTAACACGGTTACAAACTTGGTAGCACAGTATACTATTAAACACACAGCTTCCTATACTATAGCTTATAGTTAGTAACAAAACCTATAAACTACGTCATTTAAAACGTTAGTTTGCGTCCAAAAATTATACCTTTTACTAACTTTAAAAGGCATAGGATAAATTTATTTAATCATTCTACTGGTCTTATATCGAACCAACGCTTTAAAAGCTCAAACATTAAATGTTATTGAATGACGCCAAATAACTGCTGGACTTTTAAAATAAAAAATGTGGTTGCTACTCTCTAATATAACCATATATCAGCGTTGCCGCTAGTCACTTTTCCATCATTTTATGAAAATCAGTTTAGTTTTCGATTTAGTTTTTGATAAATATTGCATAACTTAGGAGATTTTCAAATATAGTCAAAATATCCTAAAAACGTGACGGTATTGCTGATATCAATTTTTTGTAGCCTCTGTCTGCGCAGGCACAGCAAGCAAGAAAAACTGATATCAGCAGTGCGTACTGTATTGATATTACTTTTCACTCACTATAGTAAATGTCTGAGCTATGGCAAATATTAAACGCTAACTACTAGAAAGCTAACTATTAGAAGAACAAGCATAAAAAAACAGCCCCTCATGGACTGTTTTTATGTTTATAACAAAAACTAAAGCGTAACAATGTGCTAGGCGCGGTTTTTATATTTACGAATAGTCTGCAGCTGGGCGACTGATTCAGCCAATGACGCTAATGCCGCATTGGTTTGTACAGTATCAGATTGATTGACCAGCATTTGCTCAGCTTTTTTGCGTGCTTCAACGATTTTGCTTTCGTCAAGGTTATGTGCACGCATAGCAGTATCAGCCAACACGGTAACCATCTTCGGTTGTACTTCTAACACGCCGCCTGAGACATAAATCACTTCTTCTTCACCGTTTGGTGTTTGCACTCGCATCGCACCCGGTTTTAGCAAAGTAATAAGCGGTGTGTGACCTGGCAATACACCAATTTCGCCTTCGGTACCCGTAGCTATTAACATGCTAATTTCGCCTGAATACAACTCTTCACGAGCACTTACGACGCGACACTGTAACGTTGCCATACTTAACTCCTTACAATCAAAACTGCGATGCGTTACCTACTGGCAAATAGACTTATTATAGCCTACCTGCCGTTTAGCGATTGCTAACACAACTTACGCTGCAGTAGATTTCATTTTCTCTGCTTTGGCGACTACTTCTTCGATGCTACCAGCCATGTAGAACGCTTGCTCTGGTAGGTCATCGTATTCACCAGCGATGATTGCTTTAAAGCTAGCAATGGTATCGCGTAGTGGTACGTATTTACCAGGTGCACCAGTGAAGACTTCGGCTACGTGGAATGGCTGAGACAAGAAGCGCTGAATCTTACGAGCACGATAAACAACCAGTTTATCTTCTTCTGATAACTCATCCATACCCAAGATAGCGATGATGTCTTTAAGCTCTTTATAACGCTGTAGAACTTCCTGAACACCACGAGCAACATTATAATGATCTTCGCCGATTACTTGTGGATCTAGCTGACGTGATGTTGAATCCAATGGATCAACCGCAGGATAGATACCTTGTGATGCGATATCACGGCTTAGTACAACTGTTGCATCCAAGTGAGCAAACGTTGTAGCAGGTGATGGATCGGTCAAATCATCCGCAGGTACGTATACCGCCTGAACTGAAGTGATAGAGCCTGACTGGGTTGACGTAATACGTTCTTGTAGTAAACCCATCTCTTCAGCTAGTGTTGGCTGATAACCAACCGCTGATGGCATACGACCAAGTAGTGCTGATACTTCTGTACCCGCTAGTGTATAACGGTAGATGTTATCAACAAACAATAGGACGTCACGACCTTTGCCAGTAACAGGATCTTTGGTATCACGGAAGTACTCAGCCATGGTCAAACCAGACAGTGCAACACGTAAACGGTTACCCGGTGGCTCATTCATCTGGCCATACACCATTGCTACTTTAGACTTACTGAAGTCTTCAGTGTTTACAACGCCAGCTTCCTGCATTTCGTGATAGAAATCGTTACCTTCACGAGTACGCTCACCAACACCAGCAAATACTGACAAACCTTCATGTTTTAGAGCGATGTTGTTAATCAGCTCCATCATGTTAACGGTTTTACCAACACCAGCACCGCCAAACAGACCAACTTTACCACCTTTAGCAAACGGGCAAAGTAGATCGATAACTTTAATACCAGTCTCTAGTAGCTCAGTACTGTTCGACTGATCCGCGTAGCTTGGCGCTTCACGGTGGATAGACCATTTTTCGTCAGCAACAACAGGACCTTCTTCATCGATAGGACGACCAAGAACATCCATGATGCGACCTAGCGTACCAGTACCTACAGGCACAGAGATAGGTGCGCCAGTATTAGTAACAGGTAGGTTACGCTTTAAACCTTCGGTTGAACCCATTGCAATAGTACGTACAATACCGTCACCCAGCTGTTGCTGTACTTCTAGGGTAGTTTCGGTACCGTCTACTTGCAAGGCATCAAAAATTTGAGGAACTTCATTACGGTTGAACTCAACGTCAAGAACCGCGCCAATAATCTGTACAATACGACCGCTACTCATTGCGTTCTCCTTGAACTTCTATATATAGGTGTAGTCAATTATGAAACAGCAGCAGCACCGCCAACGATTTCCGAGATTTCTCGGGTAATCGCCGCTTGACGCAGCTTGTTATAAACCAACTGTAAATCGTTAATAAGGTCACCAGCATTATCTGTTGCCGCTTTCATCGCAACCATACGTGAAGACTGCTCAGAGGCAATGTTTTCCATTACCGCTTGATAAACAATCGACTCAATATAGCGACCAAGCAATTCATCAATTAACGTCTTGATGTCAGGCTCGTAGATATAATCCCAGCTAAGTTCTGTCTGTAGACCACTGTCTTCATCATCAAATGACTGCTCTGGTAGAGGAACCAACTGATTAACCGTTGGTTTCTGAGTCATTGCATTGACGAATCGGTTATAGACTACATAAATACGGTCAATATTGCCGTTATTATAGTCTTCAAGCATCGCTTGAACCGGTGCATTCAATTGTTCAAACGTTGGTTTATCGCCATAATCGGTCACAGCCGACGTAACTTTACCACCAAAGTTTTTGAAGAAACTCACACCTTTGGCACCGATGACTGCAAACTCAGCCTGTACAGACTGATCTTGATAATCTTGGATACTTTTAGTTAGGGCTTTGAATAAGTTAATATTCAAACCACCCGCTAGGCCACGGTCAGAGGTAATGACAATATAGCCAACCTTATTGACTGGACGCGATACCATATACGGATGTTTATAGTCTGATGAGGCATGCACCAAATGTGAAATAACCCGGCGCATACTATCAGCATACGGGCGACCCACGTCCATGCGCTCTTGCGCACGGCGCATTTTACTTGCCGCTACCATTTGCATAGCACGAGTAATTTTCTGGGTGCTTTTAATACTGGTGACTTTGGCACGTATCTCTTTTAAGCTTGCCATAATGATTCCAATATAAGAGGGTTAAAAAGCATTGGCGCATGCGACAATCGTTTGATATACAACATCAGTCCTACAGAATAACATTTTATATCTTGTGGCATTACGCGATCTAATACCGATAATGGTTAAAACAGTGGCGCAAATATCTAGTCAGACAACGCGCCACTTTATCAGCTCTAAGCTACAGTTATAACCAATTCGGCTTAACCCGTTAAATTAATAACTGTGATTTTGTTTAAAGGTCTCTAGAGATGACTTTAAACGACCTGCGATATCATCATTGTAGTTCGCAGTGTCATCAATCTCACGCATCAATTCACTTTGCTCATCATGCATATAACGTAGGTACGCTTCTTCGAAAGAACCAATCTTTTCGACAGGTACGTCAGCTAAGAAGCCTTCGTTTGAAGCATAGATAACGGCTGCTTGCTCAGAGATTGACATCGGCTGATACTGCTTCTGCTTCATCAATTCAGTCACACGCTCACCATGATCAAGCTGTTCGCGAGTTGCGTCATCAAGATCTGATGCGAACTGAGCAAATGCTGCTAGTTCACGATATTGAGCTAGAGCGGTACGAATACCACCAGATAGCTTTTTGATGATCTTAGTCTGAGCGGCACCACCAACACGAGATACCGAGATACCGGCGTTTACTGCTGGACGGATACCTGAGGCGAATAAACTAGACTCTAGGAAGATCTGACCATCAGTGATCGAAATCACGTTGGTTGGTACGAATGCAGATACGTCACCAGCTTGTGTTTCAATGATTGGTAGTGCGGTTAAAGAACCAGTTTTACCTTTCACTTCACCGTTAGTGAACTTTTCTACATAATCAGCATTTACACGTGATGCACGCTCAAGTAGGCGTGAGTGTAAATAGAATACGTCACCAGGATAAGCTTCACGACCTGGCGGACGACGTAATAGTAGTGAAATCTGACGATAAGCAACTGCTTGCTTTGATAAGTCATCAAATACAATCAGTGCATCTTCGCCGCGGTCACGGAAGTATTCGCCCATCGTACAACCTGAGTACGGTGCGATATACTGAAGTGCTGCAGGCTCTGATGCTGAAGCAACCACAACAGTGGTATATTCTAGTGCACCAGTTTGCTCAAGCTTACGTACTACGTTAGCGATAGTCGAACGTTTCTGTCCGATAGCCACGTATACACATTTAATGCCTGACGCTTTCTGTGCGATGATCGCATCGATAGCCATCGCTGTTTTACCAGTCTGACGGTCACCAATGATAAGCTCACGCTGACCACGACCGATTGGAATCATGGTATCAACGGCTTTATAACCAGTCATTACTGGTTGATCTACTGATTGACGGTCGATAACGCCTGGAGCG
Organism: Psychrobacter sp. GW64-MNA-CIBAN-0177; assembly: GCF_040309585.1. Lineage (NCBI taxonomy): Bacteria > Pseudomonadati > Pseudomonadota > Gammaproteobacteria > Moraxellales > Moraxellaceae > Psychrobacter > Psychrobacter sp. GW64-MNA-CIBAN-0177. Next base: position 54,526 of record NZ_JBEOOY010000007.1, on the reverse strand, counting down.
ATCTTTTCGACTTTATCAGTCATTTTGGCATCGATAGGACCTTTGCCATCAATAGGATTACCCAAAGCATCAACAACACGGCCTAACAGCTCAGGACCTACTGGTACTTCAAGAATACGACCAGTACAATAGGCTTTTTGACCTTCTTGCAGCTTTAGGTAATCACCAAGTACTACCGCGCCAACAGAATCACGCTCTAAGTTTAGAGCCATTCCGTAGATTTCGCCTTCAAACTCAATCATTTCGCCGTACATGGCATCTTCAAGACCATGAATCTGCACGATACCGTCAGATACTTTGACAATCGTGCCTTCATTCTTTGCAGTTGCACCCGCATCAAGGTCTTGAATACGCTGCTTAATCAGGTTACTGATTTCCGCTGGATTCAATTGTTGCATTGCCTTGTTTCCTTTAATTTATGATAACCCGCCCACTGACTTAATTGCTCTTATAATCATACAGTCAATATTTGACTGTATTGATGATTGGCATTAGGCAGTTAGCTGTGTTTTTAACTGTTGTAACTTGCCGCGCATCGAATCATCAATGACTTTGTCACCGACTTTGATTGTAGCGCCTGCCAATAGACTTGGATCAACTGATTCGTGAATCACTACACTAGCATTTAGCGAGGCAGCAAGACGCGTTTGTAGCGTTTGACGCTGTTCATCAGTCAATGGGTAGGCAGAGGTCACATATGCGTCAAGCTGCTTTAAGCTTATTGCCTTGTGACGGCGATAATGCTCATAAACTTCAGGAAGCAGCGCCAGACGCTCTTGTTCTGATAACTGTTTAACGAAGTTACTAAGTGCTACTGATACTTTTGGATAGCTTACGTTACTGTCAAGGCTAGTCCCTTGAGCTTCGCTTAATAACTGCTTAAAAGCAGAATCATTAGCGCTAGCTACTTGCGTATCATAAAGATCGACCAAAGCAGCTGACTTATGCTCAGCAGAAACAGCTGGATTGTCTAGCCAAGTACTGAACGACTTGTCATTGACAACAGTGCTAGCAACAAGTAAGAAGTTTTCCCACTCGTTGACTGCGCCGTTTTCGTTGGCATAGTCAAACGCGGCTTTAGCGTACGGTCGTGCTAAGGTTGATAAGTCAGCCATTATATCCTCACAATTACAGCTTCGCCGCCAGTTGGTCTAACATACTGGCATGTTTTTGCACATCGACTTTGTCTTGCAAAATCTTCTCTGCACCAAGTACAGCCAGTTCAGCAACTTGGGCACGTAATGATTCACGCGCTTGATTGATTTCTTGATCGATAGATGCTTGCGCTTGTTGACGAATGCGCTCGCCTTCCGCTTGGGCTTGCGATTTTGCATCTTCGACGAGCTGATTGGCACTCTTGTTCGCTTGCTCGATTAGAGCGGCAGCCTTGGTCTTTGCAAGATCAAGTTCCTGCTGGACATTTTGCTCCGCGGTCGCCAAATCTGCTTTTGCTTTTTCTGCGGCATTCAGACCTTCAGCAATTTTACGCTGACGCTCATTGATGGCACCGATAAGTGGTGGCCACACGAATTTCATGCAAAAAATCACAAATATTGCAAAAGCAATGGCTTGACCGACGAGGGTAAAATTGATATTCACGTGATCACCTCTTTGTTAATGAAAAATCAGTTTCATTGATCATGTTTGGTAGTCAAATCTTGACTATATTTGATAGAAAGTCTCCGAATACCAAACATTTACAACTGAGCTTTCGGATTAACCTGCTAGAGGGTTAGCGAACAACAATAGCATAGCAATACCAACACCGATCATCGGAATAGCATCAAGAAGACCTGCTACGATGAACATACGAGTTTGCAATTGTGAGCCAAGCTCTGGTTGACGCGCAACGCCTTCTAAGAATTTTCCACCTAGAATAGCAAAACCAATACCTGTGCCAAGTGCGCCAAGACCGATAAGTAGTGCTACTGCGATAACTGTGTAACCACCTAATACTGGATCCATTGATGTATCCTCATTTACCTATTGAATGTCTAATTAATGTTCAGTTGATGATGCAAGCGACATGTAAACTATCGTCAGCATCATGAATACGAACGCTTGAAGTGTAATAACTAAGATGTGGAAGATAGCCCACGGTACCGATAACGCCCATTGAATCCAAAACGGCATTAGAGCAATCAGTATGAAAATCAATTCCCCAGCATACATGTTGCCGAATAGACGCAAACCAAGTGATACAGGTTTGGCTATTAGAGTAACTGCTTCTAGGATGAAGTTGATGGGAATCAAAATCGCTTGTACGATTGGGTTTTTGGCGCCAAACGGATGCAGTGTTAACTCACCGATAAAGCCGCCCAAACCTTTTTCTTTAATGCTATAAAAGATAATCAGTGCAAAGACAGAGAACGACATGCCAAGCGTGATGTTAGGATCAGTCGTTGGAACAATCTTAAAGAAAACATGATGTGGATCATGGCCCATAGCGGCACCGATTTGCCCAGCAATACCTGGAATAAAATCAACAGGTATTAAATCCATCAAGTTCATCAAAAAGATCCAGACAAAAATGGTCAACGCCAATGGCGCAATCAGTTTTGATGTACCACTGTATGAATCACGAACGTTGTTATCAACAAACTCAACGATCATCTCAACTGCTGCCTGAGTTTTTCCTGGCACGCCTGAAGTGACTTTTTTGGCAACCATCCAAAAGACGGCGCAAAATAAGATACCTAGACCAATCGACCATAGCATAGAATCAAGATGGATAGCGTTAAAGCCCATTGCCCCTGCTTCTTCAGCAGTATGAGCAACTTTCCAACCTTCGCCCGGCAGATAGCCGTACGTCCAATTCGTTAAGTGGTGAGAGATATATTCTGATGATGCTTGCTCGGATGCCATAATGTAAGCTTCTTATTAATCAACGATTTAATCAACTACCAAAAAATATGGTTGTCATCTGATGAGGCGTTTGCGTTATCACCAATCTGCGATTAAGCAAATCCAGAAAAACACTTACAGCCCTCATGTAACCAATAACATCCAACCCATAGCTCTATTACTAATATGCAGTATTTGATAGCGTGAGATAAATTTTAGCTATCAAAAAAGGGCTTATGATAACTCAGTAATAGCCCTTGCATTTTTATACGCAAAATTATTATATATGTGCTTGCCCACTGACCGTTTTTTACGATCGGCGCTTAATGTAGCGCTTATAAGCAAAATATTTAGCCGCCTATATTAATGCAGCGTTGTATTCGTGTAAAGTCAATTGTGATTTTTTTATCCACTGTATGAATAAGTTAGCCACCAGTTTTACTTGCTAATATAGCCACTAACCATAATCAGATATCAGTAATCTAATTATCAGCGATACAGATAGTTGAATACCCCCTACCCTCTCACTGCATACTACGTCTAACATTGAGACTCATAGTGCGGTCTTTATAATCACTGGTGCTATCCTAAGACAGCGTTGTGTTCGACTTTTCGAACTAGTCATAGAGAAGCTGGACGGCAGGGTGACTTGCCAGTACTATTAATAAACCATCTGTTTAGCGATCATTTATTAGCGCTAGCGTATATGCCACAACATCCAACTGTGACTAATTTGCATTACCATAAAACCGATAAACAGCGCTGGCGCAGATAGGGGTTGTACGGTAATAAAAATTAGTGCAAAACCAAACACGGTCAATAACCATTTTGACATTTGACCCCGATATAGCTGGCTAACGATGTGTTGGCGCGCGCGATATCCGGTATACCAAAAGATAAATCCAGCAAAGACCGCTTGGGTGGCAAAACTGAGTAGCGCACCGATCGCGGTACTTTTTGCTACTATCAGCCCACTGTCGAGCCAGGTCACATCTACTACCCAACCAATAATAATCAGGATAAATAAAATCCATGCTTGGCGTTTCAGGTAGATGCCAATCTCATCTTTTTGCGTGCGTTTGGCAGGCTTGGTCATCAGCAGCTATCCTATAGTATTGGGATAATGTCGCATATTTGCCACGATTTTATCCGTGACCAGTTTATCCATGACCACTTTATGCATGAAAAGTCACTATACAGACGTTGCCTTTTAACCAAAATAAAACGCCACTTATTATAGGGAGCGCACGCGCGATTAGCAAGTAAAATATGCGTCTTATCAAGCATTTGATTGTTTAGCGCTAACGCTCCCTCTAAAAACTTAGTAAAGCCTAGCTATGGCATGTCCTCAATTCAACTAACAACAGTCTAAGTGGGCTAAAAATAGCTATGCGATACATTGACGGATTTGCTGCGCCATCGTCTGCCAGCCGCTAACAAAGTCTTGACTGTTACTCATGTCTTCAGCTTGCACGGTACTCTTTACCGGTTGTAGCTTAGCGAGCAACCCTTTAGCTGGTGCACTTGGACTAACCAAACACATTTGTTTGGCAGGACGCTGCTCATTTAGCCAGCGCAACTGACTGGCTTTTGGCGCTAAATGGTGATCGGTGCTAAGACTGCCGATGAGCTGTAGCTTTAAGCTGTCCTCCATATACTGATAAGCATCGTGATATGCCCAATAAGGCAATATTTTTGACGCTGTGCTCTGCTTTGTGGCAAGCACTTCTTTATCCAGTCGCTGGGCAAATTTTTGCGCATTGGCATGATAGAGCTTTTTATACTCAGGATTGGCATGGCTATGAATCACCGCCAGCGCACGGGTGATGGCTTTGGCATTTTGAGGATCGAGCCAAATATGTGGATCTAGCGTGCCAGCGATAGGCTTGCCTTTGATATCGCGCAGTGGATGACGGTTAAAGGCGTCAAACTTGAATAAGGCAATGGCATTGGGCGCGCTATTGAGACTGGCGGCCAGATTGTTCTCTAGTGGCTCGCCAAACCATACCACAAACTTGCTGTCTTGAATGGCTTTTATGTCGCCCGGACTAATACTGCCGTGATGCCCCACCTCCCTTGCTTGCAATAATTGCTTGGCAGGCGGCGCACCATCAGTCACAGCTTGACTCAACAAGAATAATGGATAATTACTCACACTAACGGTGGCTGCTTGAGCGCTTAACGTCAAGCAGCTTAACGCGACTATCCCAGTAATGAGAAATCGTTGTAGTATAATGAATGAGCGTAAAAAATAGCTGAAAAATACATTCATAGTAGGGTCTTTATTATTAAGTGAAGGCGACTTGCCTGTTTTGTATTTCATTATGTTATACTATAACAATGAAAAACGCCATCATAAAAAGGCGTCATATTTTTTAGGAGTTTGTCCTATGTCCACTACTTCATCGACATGCGAACATTTGCATGATGTGCAACACTTCACCGCGCATGATGTAACCGAGCGCTTGACGGCGGCAAAAGAACAATGCCGCATAAGTGGTGTACGCTTTACGCTACTGCGCCAGCAGATATATCAGTTAGTATTGGCTGCCAATAAGCCGGTTGGTGCTTACGACTTGATCACGCAATTGCAGCAAATGCGCTTGTCAGAACCGGATACACAAGATTCGGCTCTCACCAATCAGACGCCAAAAAACGTCGCACCGCCGACGGTTTATCGTAGTTTGGAGTTTTTGTTGAGCGAAGGTTTGATACATCAACTGACCTCCATCAATGCTTATGTGCCCTGCTGTCACCCACGCGCCCAGCATACTGCCGCATTTTTAATCTGCGATCAGTGCCAGCGGGTTCAAGAATGTAGCAGCTTACCAGTACAAGAAATGATGAGCTTTGCGGAGCAAGATGTGGGCTTTATCGTCGCTCGTAGCGTCATTGAGCTCAGTGGTCGTTGCCAAGCATGCCAGTAAAGCTTGCTGTATTTTTTTATTAAGTACTGATCTAGGTACTTATTATTCAGTATTTAGCATTAAGTATTCAGCCATTTATCATTTACCAATATATTAGTCACTAGCCTATGAGCCTACCCACTTCATCATCAGAGCAATCGTCTGCCTCTATTAGTCTGGATAATAAGACCAGCCAAACTAACCAGCTGCTGAGCTTAAGCGATATCAGCTATGACATTGGTTCGCAACGCTTGTTATCACATATTAATATCGATATTGCCGTTAACGAGACAGTCAGTCTTATTGGGCCAAATGGCGCTGGTAAATCGACGTTGGTTAAGCTTATTTTAGGGTTGATTGAGCCAACTAAAGGGCAAATGACGCCCCATCATCAGTTACAGCTTGGCTATGTGCCGCAGCGCTTTGCGGTACCGCCGATATTGCCATTACGAGTCTGCGACTTATTGGCGCAGGCCGATAAGAAACGCTTAACGGCTGAGCAACGCCAGTTTATCTTTGATAATTTATCATTGACGCACTTGCTATCACGGCAGATGTTGCACCTGTCAGGTGGTGAAACGCAGCGAGTTCTATTGGCCCGTGCCTTGCTAGATAAGCCCAATTTATTGATTCTAGATGAGCCGATGCAAGGACTTGATCCTGATACCGAAGTTTGGCTTTATCAGTTCATTGATGAGCTGCCAGATTTCTTACGCTGTGCCATGCTAGTAGTGTCACACGATTTGCATTGGGTAATGAAAGGCAGCCGACGGGTAATTTGTCTAAATAAGCATATTTGCTGCGAGGGACAACCAAGCGAACTTGCCATTAGTAGTGAGTTTCAAAAGCTGTTTGGTCATCATTATGAGCAGCCTTATGTCCACCAGCCGCACGCCTGTGAACATCACGCGCCAAGCGAGTTGTAATCATCGAAACCAACCGACCAAAGCAAAAAGCTGCTTTACGATCTTTATTTTATAAACCGTTTATTGGATACACATTATGAGTGCTTGGTTAGCCATTATTGCGCCTGCTTGGATTGCTGGCAGTATCTTAGCACTGCTATCAGCGCCCCTCGGTTGTTTGGTATTGTGGCGACGCATGGCATTTTTTGCCGATGCCTTGGCGCATGGTACTTTGCTAGGCGTGGCCTTGGCCGTGTGGTGGCAGTTGCCCATGGGCATTGGTATTGCTTTGGTGAGCGTGATAGTGGTACTAGGACTCGTGCTCATAGATGATGAGCGTTTGCCCGTCGATTCCGTACTGGCGGTGGTTGCGGTGTCGCTGCTGTGCTTGGGGCTGTTAGCGCTGACCCAACTGACCGATCAGCAAGCCAACGTGCTGGGGTTTTTGTTTGGTAATTTGCTCGAGCTTGATTGGGCAGACTTACCCTTAATAGGCGGTAGTGTACTGGTAGGATTAGGTTTACTCGCCTATATTTGGCCTGCACAAATTAAGCTTGCTACTCACGAAGCGTTAGCACGGATTCAAGGCGTCAACCCAACACGCCAGCGGCTATTTTTTATGGGTTTATTGGCAGGGTTTTGTGCCATTGCCCTGCAAGCGGTGGGTAGCTTATTAATCAGTGGCTTGCTGGTACTACCGGCTTTAACGGCACGTTTATGGTCAGCATCGCCAAAGCAAATGGTGGTTATCGCGCTGCTTATCGCTCAGCTTGGCGTGACGCTAGGTGTTTGGGGCAGTATTTGGCTAGATATTCAAACTGGTCTGTCTATCGTACTGATATTGGCTATTTTATTCTTTGTAGCGCTGATTTTATCAAAGGTGCTAACGGCAAAATTTTGGACGATGCGCCAGTAGAGAGGCTCTTTAAAACTTTGTAGTAGAGACTTCTATAGTCTTTAGCGAATCATTATCCCTTTATCCAACTTTATTTCATCAATATGCTAGAGCTTTCATTCGCTTTATGATATAAACTTTCCCTGATGCTATTAGCGCGATAGTTAGTAGAATGCTGTTATTAATGATAAATAGACGCTATAAACATACTAAAGTGTGTCATCAATAACAGTGACCGATTTATCCATACTCGTTTTAACAGCAGTACTTGTTTTGATTCGATAAGGGACTGACCCAATGCTAAGCTATCCTGCCAATAACATCAGTACGCCAGATCAACAGCTAAATGTGTTACAAATCACGGATTTGCACCTGTCAACACCCACCTCTGCGCTGGCGGATGAAGACATCGACAATAGTTCCGATATATTTGTTTGTCAGCACAGTTTTGAAAAAATCATCGAACAAGCATTGAGTGAAGATATCCGCTGTGACTTGATCGTGGTGACTGGCGACTTGGTCAATCAAGTACAGCCCACTATTTACGATCATATTTTTGAGGTATTGCAAGCGACCAACATCCCTTTTGCCTGTATTGCGGGCAATCATGATGTCACTGATGAGATCGGTAGCGATTTACCGTTTTTTCAGCGCGAACTCGTCGCCCAGCCGACCGATGCGCGTTTGCTCAGCCGACACGTTATTGAGACGGAGCACTGGCAATTACTATTACTGGATTCTTCTATTTCTGGCAAGGTGGCAGGAGAAGTGACCGCGACCGATATCGACTGGTTGTGTAGGCAGCTGCAAGGATGTAATAAGCCTGCGCTCATCGCCCTGCACCATCACGTTATCCCAGTAGAGTCTGACTGGATCGATATCCATATGGCAAAGAATACCGAGGCTTTTTGGCAGCATATGGCTCCGTTTGACCAATTAAAAGTAATCATTAGCGGTCATACCCATCAAGCGCAAGTACGCCATCGTCAAGGGGTCAGCGTTTATAGCACGCCGTCGACTTGCTATCAATTTAAGCCTTATAGAGACGATTTTGCTTACGATGAAAACGCGCGCCCCGGTTATCGTTGGTTGCAATTAGCCAACAATGGAGAGGTTGCAAGCTGGGTTAAAAGGTTGGATACTTGATGCCCAGTTTTATCGGCGTCAAAAACACCATGATTGCCCTTGTCCATATGTTTGATTTAATACAAAAAATTTCGTCCATATGGTTGGCAAAATCAAACTTTGCTTTATGATAAGTGAATAACGATACTGATAAAACCAAACCGCGTTAGAACGGTAACGCGATTAATCATCAGCAAAATTATAATAGCTAGGATGGCTACATTGACCACAAGCTAAGTTTTCACAGTCAGTCATTTGTCGCATTATTTAGACCCAGCCATTTAAATAAAAATATGCATAACAATATACCTGACCATTGATATAAACATATCAATATAACCGTACGATGAGTTCAGCTGTGTTACTTGTGTTACCAAGTGGTAAAACGTTTTATAAAGGGACAACTTATAGCGTTTGTTAAACTTATAACGTCTTGTCTTTTGATATGTCGTTTTATTGAATTAATTTGAAAAAGTAGGATACCCATATGAGCACCGTGACCACGAATCCGAGTGATGTTAAGTTTACTCCTTATGTGCCTGCCAAAGACGAAGAGTATATGTCTGATGCGCAGTTAGAGCATTTTAAGGCTATTTTGTTGGATTGGAAGCAGCAACTGATTGGCGAAGCAGATCGCACCAAGACTTATATCCAAGATGAGTCTAGCGCCATGCCAGATATCAACGACCGCGCGACTCAAGAAGAAGAGTTTGCCTTGACGTTACGTACGCGTGACCGTGAGCGTAAACTCATTCGCAAAATCGATAAGTCTATGGCAGAAATTGAAAACGATGACTATGGTTTTTGTGAAACTTGCGGGGTAGAGATTGGCTTGCGCCGTCTTGAGGCTCGCCCAACGGCAACCCAATGTATCGACTGCAAGACGTTATCAGAGATCAAAGAGCGTCAAAACCAAGGTCATACCTAAACACGCCCTTATGTCAGTGCAGATAAATGCGTGCTGACAGGCTCTATAATAACGAGCGACCATTTATTGGTCGCTCGTTGCGTTTTATAAATTCCGTTCTATAGATAGCTTTTTTAGTTTACTGACAAAATAAGCCCATTTAATAAATATCTTTTTACTCTGTTCTTCTTTATTCTATAGTCAAAATATCCTAAAGACGCGACGCTATTGCTGATATCAATTTTTTATCGCCTCTGTCTGCAAAAGTACAGCAAGCCAGAAGAATTAATATTAGCAGTGCGTGATGGTTCGATATTACTTTTCACTGACTATAGCTACATTCTACTGCTTTGATGAGTAATTACCTTGATAACCCCTACTTTCTACTTTGCAAACGACTCGTATTCATATGCCCCATCAGCAACCACTACCCCCTCCTATCGGCCGCTTTGCGCCTTCACCCACGGGTGAGCTGCATCTTGGCTCCTTGACCACTGCGCTTGCCAGCTTTTGCCATATCAAGTCGCTCGGTGGTAGATGGCTGCTGCGTATCGAAGATACTGATACGGAACGCTGTGACAGACAGTTCACTGAGCAGATTCTTATAGATCTAGAAGTGCTCGGGCTACAGTGGGATGGAGATGTCATTTATCAGTCTGAGCGTATTGATATCTATAACGACTATTTATCATCAGACCTGCTACCACTAACTTATGGCTGTCAGTGCTCACGTAAGGACTTGGAGCGCTACTGGTCTCAGCAAGCACAGCCATCTTCGACGACTCAAAACCTAGAGCCTCTACCAGCAGATTTGAATGCTACGGATATTAAGCAACTGCTACCCAATAGACAACACTACCCACGCTGCTGCCTCAATGCCAATCTCGATCGTCAGCAACACAAGCTGCGCATACAACTGCCAGACTATAGCATTGGCTTTAATGATGCTATTCAGGGCTTGCAGTGGGACAATCCACAACAGACCTTAGGGGATATGGTGGTGCGCCGCAACGACGGCATGATCAATTATATCTTAGCCGCCAGCCTCGATGACGGGCTACAACAAGTCACTCATATTATGCGTGGACTGGACATTTTACCCATGACCACGGCTCAGATTAGTATCATGCAGGCAGCTAATTTACCGGCTATCGATCACTGGTATCATCTGCCCTTGATATGCAATCCTGATGGACAAAAGCTCTCCAAGCAGAACCTTGCACAACCGATTGATACTCGCGATCCAAGCCAATTGCTAAAGACCGCTCTTGAGTTATTACAGCAGCCAGCGGTCGATAGAGATACACCAACCCGTATGCTAGCGCAAGCAATTGCGCAATGGGATCATACCCCGCTACAGGGCAAAAGCGTGCTTAATCTGCCTCATTATTAAAAAACAAAAAGCGCCGCTGCTGGCGACGCTTTTTGTCAAATAGTGGTCATCAAACATTAATCATGAAAATTCTTTTAACTTGCTAATTACCGAAGCGACTAATAATAACGGCACTGGCTTTTTTCGATCTCAGGGCTTTCTTTGTAAATCTTTAGCAGCAAGGCAACCATCACTAAGCTGATGAGCATGGATGAACCACCGTAGCTGAAAAATGGCATGGTCAAACCCTTAGTCGGAATCGCACCCATATTCATCGCCGCGTTAATAATTGTTTGCGCGATAAAGACCACACCGATACCAAAGGCGGTATAGCTCATACGCATCTGACGACGCTTGAGCGCGTTATAACTGATCCGCATTGCGCTACCGATAATGAGCGCCTCAAGCAGCAACACCATCGCGACCCCCACAAAACCCAACTCTTCACCCGTAATCGCTAATAAAAAATCCGTATGCGCCTCAGGTAAATGCGACAGTTTTTGTACGCTTTCACCATAACCAACGCCAGTAAACTGACCACGACCAAAGGCAATCAAACTGCGCGCGAGCTGATAATCGGTATCTTGCACATCGTCAAAGGGATCCAAAAACGACATCACACGTACCAAGCGATACTGTACCAACGTCACTGCCAGTACTGCTAACCCAGCCACCAAGCCGCCCAATGCCAAGAACTGCTTGTAAGGTGCGCCAGCGATATAAAATATCGCAAAAACAGTACCCACAATGACGACCAAAGAGCCAAAGTCTGGCTGCAATAACAGTAATAGCGTAATCATGCCGACCACTAAAAATATCCGTAAAAAGCCATCCCAGCCATTACGAACCTCAAAAGATCGGCGCACGACAAAGTCAGATACGAATACAATCATGACCAGTTTGGCCAATTCTGCGACCTGAAAGTTTAAAAAACCTAAATTCAACCAACGCTTAGAGCCATTAATCGGTGTGCCAAACAAAGTTAAAAACAGCAAGCCTCCGGTAATCGCTAACAGGATAAACTGGGTTTCTGTCTTATATAAGGTTCGTAGGGACACCAAGTAATAAGGAAAAGCAGCGGCGATTAGGCCAATTCCCATATAGAGCAGTTGATTTCTAAAAAAATGCAGCTCTGTCATGCCGCGACTGAGCGCGAAGGGAATAGAGGCAGAAGCAACCATCAGCAGACTGAGCACCAGCATACAGCCGACACTCGATATTAAAATTGCTCGCGCTGATGGCATAGAAAGAATGCCATCTGAGCCAGAAGCTTGCTGCGATGAGGGAGACGAACGAAAAAGAGAGGAGAGGGCCATAATTTTATATACACTAACAAACGAAAAAACACGGCGTTTATGCAACGCCACCGTATAAAAAATATAAAGTAGATCGTACCGCACGGACCATAACAGCCACTTATACTAGAAAACAGCTCATTAATAAATTAATACTGGAAAAACGCAGACTATCTAGCTGTCTATCCCAGAGTCATCGACTCTATTATCATCAATCTAATCATCAAACCGATAACTTGCCTGACTGGTCGTTATTGACAGTAGCAGTAATCTATAAGCAAAACAATCATTTATCAACAAAATGCGATTGGTTATTCGCTGTGGTGTCCGTAGGGCTATGTAGTTGCCAAATATTTGGCTTATGCTATTTAAATGCCTTTCTCTAACTGGCTGACCAGCTGGCTAAAATGCTCACCACGAGCGGCGTAACCACTAAATTGATCAAAGCTGGCACAGGCTGGCGATAATAACACGGCTTGCACTTGTGACAAGCTGCTTATAGTGACTTGCTGAATAGTGGCAAACGCATTTTCTAAGGTCTGGCATTGATGCAGCGCCACTTCATCGCTTAATTTAGCCGCGCGTAGATGCTGCTCAATCTGCTTGGCATCCTCACCAATAAACAGCACTTGGCTGACATATTGATTGATAAAGGGCGTCAATTCACCAAATTGTTGACCTTTACCCTGCCCACCTAAGATTAACAACAGCTTGCCGTCTTTTGGTGCATAGACCGCACCTAACCCTTCGATAGCGGCCATGGTCGAGCCAATATTGGTGCCTTTTGAATCGTTAAAATAATCAATACCCGCCGCAGTAGCGACATATTGGCAGCGATGCTCGAGACCTGTGAACTGCTGCAAGGTATTTAGCATGCTATCCAGCGGTAAGCCAGCAAGCTCACCCAGCGCCAAAGCCGCTTGTGCATTCAACAGATTATGACGACCTTTAATTGGCAGTTTGTCCGCTGATAGTAAGCGCTCGGTCCCGCGTGCAAGATAAATCTGTCCCTCTGGATCGGTGATGAGGCCATAGTGACCTTTATCAGGAGCATGGATACCCGTGCTCAGCCGTGGCAAATTGTCAGCCACTAACGGACGAGTCAGCGCATCTTCTCGATTGATTACCACCGATTTGGCACCTTGAAAGATACGATGCTTGGCCTGATGGTAACCAAGCATATCCCCATGGCGATCTAGGTGATCGGGCGACATATTAAGAACTGTTGCCACTTGCGCTCCCAAATTGCTCACCGTCTCTAACTGGAAGCTGGATAGTTCAAGCACCGCCAATTGCATGCCAGGATTGGCAAGGAGAGTAAGGGCTGGCACGCCGATATTACCACCGACGCCCACATTGACACCGGCATCTGCCGCCATCTGTCCGACCAAAGTCGTCACCGTGCTTTTGGCATTAGAGCCAGTAATAGCAACGATCGGTACGGTACAGGCTTCGCAGAACAGCTGAATATCGCTGACCACTGGAATATTGGCGCGACGGGCAGCGGCAACCGCATCGGTATCCAAAGAAATGCCTGGGCTAATAATAATCCGTGCCGCTTGCTGCAGCAATTCTGCATCTATAGCCCCAAATTGACGAATATCAACGGCTGCTGGCAACTGGTAGGCTAAGGTAGGCTGCGACTGATTATCAGTGACTGCCACACGGTAGCCTTGCTTGGTAAGATAGTTCGCGACTGACAGCCCTGACTGTCCCAAACCGACCACAACTTGTAGACCACTGCCCTTATGAAGTAAGGTTTCTGTTGCGTTAAGGGTGGTCATATCTCTTCCTCTTATTGGACGAACAAAATGGCATCAAGCACGCGCGTGGTTTAGCCGTCTGCATGATGCTATTAAAATGAAGATCATCATAACGGTATCGTTCAGATTTCGGTACTGGTTTTTTATGACTTTGTGCTATTATGCGGCTGTTTTTATATTGACTAGCTAATGCTATAATATCAGTCTAAACAGATATTTGGGCTGAGGGTTTTAGCTAAGTATTTTAGTTTAGCATGTTGTCACATTTATCGCGCTATTGTCACGCTTCTTCCGCAACGATTCATATCGCGGTCATGAGGTGGCAGACCCTAGCTGCGATCTACTTATGCGCTTTTGTCTGATAGATTATTTATCTCCTTCTACCGCGTTGCCCCATGGCGGCTCTTATACTTTATTTTAGACACTGTATTTTAATACACTATATTTTAGGCATTGTCATCGTATTGGCTATTGGTGAGCGTATTAGCGATACCCGTCAATAAATCGATGAGCGCGTTGCTACACCATCATCCGCAGATAATGGCGCAACCGCAGCATACAAAAACGTTTAATAGCACTGATTATAACGACTTATAACAACGCGATCATTTTATCACTGAGTAATGATTACTTTTTTTGCCTTTAACTCTATGCAGTTTACTTATGACATCTTTTTTTGATAGCTTACGTGACGAGTGGTTTTCCAATGTTCGCGGTGACGTTTTATCAGGTTTGGTGGTCGCACTGGCCCTGATTCCAGAAGCCATTGCTTTTTCTATTATCGCAGGCGTCGACCCAAAAGTCGGTTTGTATGCCTCATTCTGTATCGCCGTGGTGATTAGTTTCGTCGGCGGTCGTCCAGGTATGATTTCGGCAGCGACAGGAGCGATGGCGCTAGTGATGGTGGATTTGGTGGCTGATCATGGCTTGCAGTACTTGCTGGCCGCCACCTTACTGTGCGGGGCCATTCAGGTCGTTATGGGTATTCTAAAGCTTGGCAACCTGATGCGCTTTGTCTCGCGCTCGGTGGTCATTGGCTTTGTCAATGCGCTAGCGATTTTGATCTTTGCCGCGCAGCTCCCCGAGCTCAACCCGATGACTGAGCGTGTCGGGATGACCGTTTATATCATGACCGCAGCGGGCTTGGCGATTATCTATCTGTTTCCACTCATTCCAAAAATCGGTCGCGTGATTCCTTCACCACTCATTTGTATTGTCGGCTTAACCGCAGTCGCGATGTATATGAATCTCGATATTCGTAACGTTGGGAGTATGGGTGATTTGCCCGATTCTCTACCAGTGTTTTTGCTGCCAGATATTCCACTAAATTTAACGACGCTCTTAATCATTGCGCCTTATTCTATCGCGCTGGCCATCGTTGGGTTATTAGAATCGATGATGACGGCGACGATTGTGGATGAGTTAACCGATACGCCGAGCGATAAAAACCGCGAGTGTCGTGGTCAAGGTATTGCCAACGTGGTATCAGGATTCTTCGGTGGTATGGCAGGTTGTGCGATGATTGGTCAGTCAATGATTAACATCAAATCAGGCGGACGTACGCGTCTGTCTACCTTGATGGCGGGTGTGGTACTGCTCATTATGGTGGTGTTTTTAAGTGAATGGGTCAGTCTGATACCGATGGCAGCGCTGGTCGCTGTGATGATTATGGTCTCTATCGGTACTTTTAATTGGCAATCTATTCGCGAGTTTAAGACCCATCCGATGTCGTTTAACATTGTCATGCTAGCGACCGTTTTGACCACGGTCTTTACGCATAATCTAGCGTATGGCGTGGGTGTCGGCGTGCTGTTATCGGCGCTAGCGTTTGCCAATAAGATTGGACAATTCTTAACGATATTTAGTGAGTATGACGACAGTAGCAATACTCGTTATTATTATGTGCAAGGGCAAGTGTTTTTTGCCTCGACCACCCAGTTTTTGCACAGCTTTGATACCAAAGAAGCCCTAGATAGTATCGAGATTGATGTCAGCCAAGCGCACTTTTGGGATGTCAGCGCTGTCGATACGCTTGATAAGTTGGTCGTGCGCTTGCAACGCGAGGGTATTGATGTCAAAGTAGTTGGACTAAACAATGCAAGTCGTACTTTGATCGATCGCTTCTCTATCCATGATCGCCGAGATATTGGCTTGTTGGATTAAGGAATTAGATGACCAAACACTGCGTCTGCGTTATTGAACGGACGTTAATTCATGGTTTGTAAATAAACTATTATATTGGCATACCAGCTCAAGCGTTAGGGTCATCACAAATACATTGACCCGCTTGACGGTATTTTAATTATAAGATGATGTGGTGGCCTTATGAGTAACTTAAAGCCAGATAGCGTGATTGCCTGCTTAGACTGTCCGGATCATGTACAAGCCGTATTAGAGGCGAGCATGTGGGCAGCCCCTCGTTTGCAGGCTCCTATCGGTCTGTTGCATTCAGTACCAAGCTTGCAGCAAAAAGCAGCAGTCGATTATTCTGGCTGCCTCAATATCGATGACGAAAGCGCTTTATTGGATCAATTTACCACCAAAGAGCATTTGAGTAACTGTGAGCTAAAAGCCCAAGGCAAGCTGTTGCTGCATCAAGCCACTACCTATTGCGAGCAGCAGCGCCAAAAACTAAAGACTTATACGCTGCATCGCCACGAAAATCTCAATGAGAGTATCGATTATGTCGATAACAAGGCGCAATTGATTGTTATTGGTCATCATGTGACCTGCAAAGCAACGTTGAGTCAGCTTATTCGCTTAAGCCACTGCCCCATTTTGGTGACTCATGCACCATTTTTGCCCCCTACGACCGCTTTATTTGCTTTCGACAACTCAGCCACTTCTCATAAGCTGCTTAATTGGCTATGTAAAACGCCACTCGTTCGCGCACTAACCATTCATATCGTCATGGTCGGTAAAGACAACTCAGAAAACTGCGATGCACTACGTGAAGCTTATGCCCGTCTGAAGCAAGCCGGTATTAAGTCTAAAAAGGCATTGCTAGACTGCCGTGATGTGACAGCCGCCTTAAATTATTATCAAAATGAGCATAATATTGGTCTGCTAATGACAGGTGCTTTTGGTCAATCTCGTTTGCATGAACTGCTTAAAGGCAGTGACACCAAAAAGCTACTAGGCAGCACTAAGACCCCATACCTACTCTTCCCTAAAGCATAACCCCAACGTGCCATTTGCGGGCAGAGTATCCGTCTCTGCCCCTCCCACCTACTTTTACTCTCTACTTATTCGCGATACACTTTTATCAAATCATCACATGAAATAAAGTGATAGCCTCCCCAAGCGCTTAAAAAGTTGGTTATAATAAAGTTTTCGTTACTGCAACGTTAAAGGTTGATCTACTCTGCTTATGCTGATAATGATGCTCGTTATCGTTGTCCTATAAGCCGTATTTATTGTCAATATCTAAGCCACTTTTGAACCTATCAGCCGAATCCTACCTACCCCCTTGAGTAGGTTTGGCACAGTTCTTGAATGACTTAAGGTAAGCACGACAGTCATACGATGCACCGCAATGTCTATATCAACCTGCGACATCACCCATATAAGGAATTTTTTATGAAGTTAATCACTGCGATCTTAAAACCGTTTAAGCTCGATGATGTACGTGAAGCGCTTTCTGACATCGGTGTCAAAGGTGTCACCGTCACCGAAGTCAAAGGTTTCGGTCGTCAAAAAGGTCATACTGAGCTCTATCGCGGCGCAGAATACGTGGTGGACTTTTTACCTAAAGTGAAAGTTGAAGTGGCCGTTATCGATGAGATGGTTGAACCTGCTATCGAAGCCATCACTCGCATCGCTAGCACCGGCAAAATTGGTGACGGTAAAATATTCGTGACCGCTCTTGAGCAAGTCATTCGTATTCGTACGGGAGAGACGGGTCCTGACGCTATCTAACGCGCAGATCCACCTATAAACACAGATTTATAGGACATACCGATATCTATATTGCATATATTCAAGGGGGAATTAACATGCAAAATCAAATCTTTGAGCTCCAGTACGCACTTGATACGTTTTACTTTTTAATGTGTGGGGCGCTGGTCATGTGGATGGCAGCGGGCTTCACGATGCTGGAAGCTGGACTGGTGCGCTCAAAAAACACGGTCGAGATTTTAACCAAAAATATCGCGCTATTTGCCACTGCTTGTACTATGTATATGATCTGCGGCTATGCCATTATGTATGATGGCAATCTGTTTTTGAGCGGTATTGCAGGCGGTGAGACCTTAGTAGAAGACGCACTAGCAGCCTCTGCCGAAAATGGCTTTGGTGGCGACTCTGTCTACTCTGCAGCCTCGGACTTTTTCTTTCAAGTTGTCTTTGTAGCAACCTGTATGTCCATCGTTTCAGGTGCCGTTGCTGAACGTATGAAGTTATGGGCTTTCCTATTATTTGCTGTTGTCATGACGGGCTTTATCTATCCACTAGAAGGCAGTTGGACTTGGGGCGGTAACGATGTCTTTGGGCTGTTTAATTTAGGCGATATGGGCTTCTCTGACTTTGCAGGCTCTGGTATCGTACACATGGCGGGCGCTGCTGCTGCTCTAGCAGGTGTATTACTACTAGGACCCCGTAAAGGTAAATACGGTCCTAAAGGTGAGATACGTGCGATTCCTGGCGCCAATCTTCCACTAGCGGCACTTGGTACATTGATCCTATGGATGGGCTGGTTTGGCTTTAACGGTGGCTCAGTACTCAAACTTGGTGACATCGCTAGTGCCAACTCTGTTGCCATGGTCTTTTTGAATACCAATGCTGCTGCTGCTGGCGGTGCTGTGGGCGCTTTAATCATCGCACGTATTATCTTTGGCAAAGCCGATCTAACCATGCTACTCAATGGTGCACTGGCAGGGCTAGTCGCTATTACTGCAGAGCCATCAACACCCTCTGCCCTACAAGCGACACTCTTTGGCGTTGTGGCTGGTGTCATCGTGGTGCTATCTATCTTGGCATTAGACAAAATCAAAATTGACGATCCTGTTGGTGCTATCTCGGTTCATGGTGTGGTCGGTCTATTTGGCTTACTCATTGTGCCAATTACGAACCCAGCATCTACCTTTATCGGTCAGATTGCAGGCGCTGCGACCATCTTTGCTTGGGTATTTGTTGCAAGCTTCATCGTTTGGGTCATCATCAAAGCTGTCATCGGTATCCGTATCTCTGAAGAGGATGAATATGAAGGGGCAGATATTGCAGAATGTGGTATGGAAGCTTATCCTGAATTTGTCAGATAAGATCTAGCAGACAGGTTTAATCCTACTCGATGCGCTGATACTACTTTATGTAGTGTCAGCGTTTATTATTTTATTGAGCAACCTCCCCTTACTGACACAATAAAATGTAAAACATAAAAAATCCCGCAGTACCTTTCGGTAATGCGGGATTTTATCTATTAAGTACAGATCTGATAAAAAACTACTTGATCGACTTATTTCTTTTTCCATGTTTGACTGCGTGAGAATGGCCCGATATAACCTTTTAGTTTCAAAGAATTACCATTCAAGCTTGCTGTCATGCGATAATCTTTACCTTTTTCTGGATCAGTAATCGTACCACCGCTATATTTACCACCGCCATCAGCTTTTAGACCAGAAATAATAGTCATACCGACGTGCTTTTTGCCTTTAGCTGAGTTGGTACCGATAAGCTTACCAGTCAATACGCCATTTGACTCAGTGATTTTGACTGTGCCTTTAGGCTTGCCGTCATCGTAAGTCTGCCAAGTGGTATTATGCAATGGATCAGCGGCAAACGCCATGGTCGCCATACCAATACCAGCAGCTGCTAAAGCGGTTTTTGTAAATAATTTCATAGATTGACTCCCTTCAATGATTGTGCAATAAACTGCGTATATTGCGCTTGTCCTTAAAAACCTCTACGACTAGAACTGTCTATATCCAAAGCTGCATATATCTATAGTAAGTAAAAAAGAAGTTCATTCTGTGAGCTATCTTTTCTATCTAGATCGATAATGACGAAAAATCATCTTTATCGAAACAGTACAAGCGCTGTCTGATTACATTATAAGCAAAAAAAACGTTTTGCCTAGTAATTTTTTATAAAGATTTCTTTCTCTAATTCATAACTATATCAAATAGTTACAAAAACGGATTATCAATATTATCATCTGACCAGTCATCATTTGATTTTGACACTTCATCCATTTTTGTGTACTGATCAGTTTTCTCAAACTGCGCTAATATCTTAGTAGTAAGCTCGTGTAGCTGCTTTGCTTGTGCAAATCCAGCTTTCGTTAAATACAAATCCAAATCACCGTAGATAATAATCTTATCTTGTTGGTTTTCGATAACCAATTCCCCAATCTGCATACTTTGATGATTATTTGCAAAAGGTTCAATCATAAGCTACTCCAAGTATTAGTAATAATTCGCAATAAAAACCGTTGATAGACTTGTTTATTCAGCGATATCTTAGATTGTTATTTTTAGACTCTATAGCGTCTTTATGCTTGTAGCTGCGTCAATAGCCATTCCACTAAAGCTAAGACGAATATCAGCCATAGTGGCTCCTCGCTAGGCGCAGTAGGCGCGTCTATCTTCTCCCCCGCTTTTAGGGGTAAAGCCAAAGCTTGCCGCTTGACCGCGCTATCTAACACCGGTAGCACCTCGACTCCTATCTGCTCGCTAAGCTCATCAAGGCTAATCACCTCGATACGTTCAGACTCATCGTTAGGCGCGTAGTAGACACCGGCTTGGTCGATAGCGGGTATGTAGACCGCCTTAAAAAAATGACTCGGTACGAGCACTTGCCTATTTAGACGCTTGGTCTTTTTATTCATAAAAGCGACCCCGGTTACGGTATAGACTTCGCCGTATTGCTGCGTCAGATAGCGCGTCGCCGACTCGATGTTGCGCCAAATGTAGCGATTATTGCGCGGCGATTGCGGCGCAATATTAGCCAAACTGAAGCTGTCGTATTGCTGCGAGCGCGTGGCCATATCGGCATTGGGCGCTAGATGCCCTCTATCATAGCCTGAGCCTGAATAATCCTCTAATGACGCTCGAGCAGACTCTGGCAGACGGCTCTCTTCATGGAAGCTGTCTTCACGATCTATCGTTTTGGCTTGATTGAGACGCGCGCGAGTCAGATGTTCTGCAGACCATAACGGCGTACGCGTCACCCCTGAGTACATAACTGCAAAGCCATCCATACATAGTGCTTGGGTGTTGGCGCTAAGCTTATCATTGATAAACTCCGGATAAACCCCGCCATAAAACGACTCATTACACTGGCTTAAGTCATCGGCATAGGCTGGCGCTATTGCGAGTAGCCCTACCGTTATCATCGCTGCTGCGCGGGCTATTATGCTATGTCTAACACGGCTTAACGCCCTACTATCTACTACTGCAAAACTCATCACGTTATTTTGTACCCTTCGCCGGTGTAATTACTGCTGCTGTCATCACAGATGCGCTATCCTAGCAGGCACTTATTAATAAAGAAAGATAAAGCGCAAACCGTGACAATGGCAATCGTATCCGTTATACTTAGCCGTCTAAAATTGGTGACGTGGGTGAGTGGCTGAAACCGCACGCCTGGAAAGTGTGTATACGTTCATAGCGTATCGAGGGTTCGAATCCCTCCGTCACCGCCAATCTTATTTAATTCTAGTTTTCCTACGTTGTCCTACTCTTTCCTAAATACCCCTGCAAACCTTCATATATAACGCTTCTAGCGTTTTTTTTATACCCAACGTTTTCCTAATCTATCCGAACATGACCCATCTATCCCATGGCTTGTGTTGGTCTATCTGTTGGTTTATGATTTCATTAGACCATAAAAAGACCAACATTCAAACATTATAATTGAGCTTTAGACCAGCGTCTTCGTTGTATCGCTTGAAGCATAAGGCTTGCATTTATAAGGAATAGACCAACATGTTAAGTGATAGTAAGATCCGCAAGCTCAAACCAAGTGAAAAATGCACGCCTTCGCGTCCTGACAAATATAGCGATCAGTATGGTTTGCAGCTTTTGGTACGTAATACAGGCACAAAGTCGTGGATAAGCGCTTATCGCTTTGATGGTAAGCAAACGCGTATAACCCTTGGCACTTACCCTATTATGTCGCTAGCGGAAGCTAGACAAGCCAATACTGAGATCAAAGCATTACTCGCTGACGGTATAGATCCGAAAAATAAAAAGCGTCAAGATAAGCTTGCAAATATCCATGCACAAAAATTTAATGACTATGCCTTAGATTGGCTCGCTGAGCGTAAGCGTAACGTTAAGCCACGGACTTATCAGCAAGACAATAATCGTATGCATAAAGACGTGTTGCCACACTTTGAAGGCATTGCACTAAAAGATGTGAGTTTCGATGACTGTAAGTTAATGGCCGATACTATTGAAAAGCGTGTCAATTTAAATGGCGAGCCACCACGTGAAGTGACCAGACGTACCATCGGTTTAGTTGATAATATTTTGAGACGTGCCAAGCGCGAACGTATCATTAAGCAAAACCCAATTGATGATCTCAAAGCGCTGTACCCTAAAGCCAAAAGTCAACACATGAAGCATGTGGACATCAATGAGTTACCTGCTCTACTCCAAGCTATAGAGGGCTATCATGGTCATGATCAAACACGCTTAGCGATGAAATTTTTAGCATACTCATTTTGTCGTACTATTGAGCTGCGTATGATGAAATGGGAGCATATCGACTTTGCTAATCGCTTATGGCGCGTTGATATTGATAACCTTAAAATTGCCCGTAAGCATGTGGTTCCCTTATCTAATCAAATGCTTGCAGTACTAGAAGAGTTAAAAACTATCACGGGTAAATATGAATACGTGTTCTACAACACTGGTATGCATCAACCCTATAGCGCGGAGTTCATCAATAATGCTCTAGATAAAATTGGATATGCTGGTAAACAGACAGGTCATGGCTTTCGTCACATTGCCTCAACCAACTTAAACGAGCTTGGCTATATGGGCGATGCGATTGAAAAGCAGATGGCCCACGATAAGAAAAGTAGCATTCGTGCGGTCTATAACCATGCTCAGCATTTAGAAGAGCGCCGTAAAATCATGCAGGTCTGGGCTGACTTTTTAGACCTGCTTAGAGACACAGGCAAGGTTGTAGACTTTCAGACTGCGAGGCAGCAGATTGAGCAGTCTATGAATCAGTCTAACAAAGCATCACTGTCAGATATGGATAGCGATGCTTTAATACAGGCTTTATTGGATAAGGGCTTAAGCCATAAAGACTTACAGAACTTACTATCTAATAAATCATTGCAAAAGTAGATTGCTAGAAATCATCTTCAACCTATTGGTCATTTATGTCCTCTTTAATAAGTTGATCATACATCTGCTCTATAGAGTTGTTAATCATTTGATTATCTGTAAAGTCGCTAAAAGCAATTAGTGCTTTTAATTTAGCGTGATTTTTCTTATATACCTTTACCTTCCACTCATCAACTTTATTTTTGGCTTCATAACTCTTTTGACCATCCCACGCTTTTTTCATACTAGATAATACATAGGATCTAAGCGAGAAGCCTTTTTTGTTTTTGGTGCCTACGGATGGATCTTCAACATTAGATAGTACGTCCAAACTTGCAAGAATAAGCTCATATTTTTCTTGAGTGTTTTCTGGAATAAATATCTTATCTAGTATGATATGTTCATGACCTTCCCTACTTAGATAATCGTAAATCCAGTCAATCATTTCATCGTTTTTAGGGTCGATCCAATCGTATTTTTTTGTGCGGTTTTTCAAGTATATAGATTTGACATAAAGTACTTGTACCGTTCTCCAGTCACCAACTCTATTATATAGTACTGAATACTTAGACAAATTTTTCGAGCATTCATGATTAAACATATAAATATTAAAGCGTAAAAAATCTGAGACGGCTTCAATCAGCTCTTTCTTACCTTTATAAGCCTCATGAACTAGTAAATGATTAATAAGATGCGCCAAAAATAAGGTACAGCGTAGGTCGTTTTTAAACCAATCTAAATATGTCTCTGGCAGAGTGTTATCGATTTTATGTCTAATGAGATTATTAAACTCTTCCAAAGGGTTGTCACAACTTCTCAAATGCAAAATAAGCTGGTTTCTATAATCGTCGCTATGAACCGCCCCGACTATATCGGAGAGTGATTTACTTGAGTCAGGCAGCGATGCCTGACAGGGTTAAATTATCGTAATACCGCTTTTCAAACTCAAAGGGTGACACATAACCAATCGTGCTATGCAGTCGTATTTTATTAAACCAGTCCACCCATTCAAGGGTTGCCAGTTCAACATCATTGATACCAGTCCAGTTCTCCTTTAAATAGTCAATTACCTCAGATTTATACAGCCCGTTAACCGTTTCAGCCAGTGCGTTATCGTATGAATCACCAGTCGTGCCGACCGAGGCAATGATGCTAGAGTCCTTCATCTTATCAGCATAACGAATGGATAAGTACTGAACCCCGCGATCACTGTGATGAATCACATCTTTGGGGTTGTTCCTGTCTGCAATGGCTTGATTAAGCGCTGCCATTACCATATCGGTATTCATGCGATTAGAAACTTTCCAGCCAACGATAGCGCGAGCAAATACATCAATGATAAAGGCGGTATATACCCAGCCACTCAGTGTCTTTATATAGGTAAAATCAGCAACCCATAGTTGGTTAGGGCGATGGGCATTAAAGTTACGATTGACTAGGTCATCAGCGCGCTTCTGGTCATCACGGCTGTTGGTGGTAATCTTGCTTTTGCCACGCCAGATGCCTTGCATACCATACTGCTTCATTAAACGCTCTACGGTACACCGAGCAACCTTTAACCCGTCAGCTTTTATCTGCTGCCAGACTTTGCGCGCACCGTAACGGCACTTGCTGTCCCGCCAGATGCGTTTAATCTCGCTGATATAATAGTCGTCATGCTGCTGACGCAACGAGCGCTTGTCAGGGCAACTCTCCAAGTCTTTAGTACGGTAGTAGGTTGATGGGGCAATCGGTAGTACTCTACAGATTGGCTCGATCCCGTATTTCTGCTTGTGATCATCGATAAATGTGACCATTATTTCGGTGGACGGTCGAGCTCCGCCTGGGCGAAAAAAGCCGCTGCCTTACGTATGATCTCATTGGCCTGTTTGAGTTCTCTGCATTCACGTTCAAGCTCTTTAATACGTTGATCTTGGCTTTGAGCTTGCACTGAGGCAGGAATGGTTTGATCGATGTGCTTTTTATGCCATGAGCGCAGGGTTTCAGGCGTGCAGCCAATCTTAGGGGCAATGGCTTGAATAGCTGACCATGTGGAGGGATAGTCGTTTGCTGCTTCAATGAGCATGCGAACAGCGCGTTCTTTAATCTCAGGAGTGTAGGTTTGTCTTTTCATTGTCGTATTCTCTCAGAATGTTGAGTCTCCGACAATACCGGGGCGGTTCACTATCAAACGATATATTTTCCCAACCTCTGCCTTGATAATAATTTTTGGTGTAGAGTAGTGATTTTGCATCATTCTCTTCAACTTTGGATAATCCTTTGTAGAAATCTTCTATTGTCCTTCTATTGTTTTTGACATCCCTTATATATTCATCAGTTACAAACCTCACGATTCTAGAGTGAATATATTGTCCTGTAGCCTGATCAAAAACAGGACTAGAATTGTCAACTAATACTGACTGTGCTGGATATACGTTGTTGACTTCGTCTGATAATGCTGTATTCATGATCTCATCTCCCTTGAAAAAAACTAGCAAAAATCTAAAAAAATTTCAGTATAAACCTGATAAATTCTTGGTGAAAATCTAGTAAATTTCTAGACAAAATATCTTGCATCCCTTGCTTTTATTGCGTATTACGCAAATATAGCATAGACGCTATTAATTTATAGCACATATTTTTAGGAAACGTAACCCTTCTGTTTTGCTTTCTACCTATTTGTAGCCGTGTCGGCTAACTCCATTTTGTTACAAACCTGAACTTTGACGGCAATTTACCATAAAGCTTAAATGACAACTACCATATACACGTCGGCAAAAATTAGCTACTAATTCATTCTTAGTGGGTTATTTATATTATTAATAAATACTAAATAATTATCAGTAATAAATAACGTACTCCATTGATGGTTATGTACACCAAACCTTAATGAATGGAGCATAAAAATGACACACTCACTTATCAACCAGTCGCAACTCATTAACAATATCGATAGACTTGTACGGGACGTCGTATTTCAGCCTATCTATTTCAATGATGTTAGAAATCGCTTAAACGCTCTATATTACCCCTTTATGAATAGTATCAATCATGATCTATATTACTCACAGACTGTCGACTCATTTGTCTACAGTACTGATGCCATTGTCGGTGATTTATACCCCTGCGATGTTATCTGGGATCATGATAAGACTCAGCAATTTGTTAATAACTTGGCCTACTACAGAAATATCATTGAGACCGAAGATAACGTTTGGCGTCAGCAGGAGGTTCAGAATAAAGTGAACCTTGAGCACTACATTAGAAATCTGATTAAACACTACTCAAGGTTATTGTTTGTTCGTGTTGATCTCAAATATTCTCAAGAGAGCAGTCATCTGATAACGATTGAAGACTTTAACTTGCACATGACCAAACTTAGAGAGTTTATCGGTAACAAAAAGACTTGCTTTGCAAACTTGCAGGGCAATGCTTGGGCTTTAGAACAGGGAGGTATCGAAGGTGGTCTACACTGTCACTTGCTATTGATTTATGACGGTGCGAAGCGACAGAATGACTGGTATTTAGCTAAAGAGGTTGGTGAAAAATGGCGAAGCATTACTGAGAATATGGGAGCTTACTACAACTATCATGATGCTGAGACTAAGCGAAGGTTTGAAGAAAATGGCAAACTAGGTATTGGTATGATCCATCGTGATAATCCGCAGCAAGTCGAGAATGCAGTGCATACGGCATTATACTTAACCAAACCTGATAAGGTAGATCAGCAACTAAAGGTATGGCTACCTAGCATGCGTACCTTTGGCCATGGTATTTATAGAACGGCTAAGCGCCGTGGACTACCACCCATAGCAAACTAATTTCAGATACATACTACTATCATGAGATACCACCGCTTACGCTTTGTGAGTGGATTATCTAACCCCCCCCCTATAAAGGTCTGCTTCGTGCAGGCCTTTTTTATGCCCTAAATTTAAGGAGTCTTTATGACAGTAGTCTATCTGTATGGTCAGTCGCTTGCCTGTCGCAAGTTGGCTGCTTCCCATATTTCTTTGTAAGGACTATCTAGAAGTCTTTACCGTATTTAACCCATTTATCTAACCCTTAACTTTAAACACAGGAAATACTCTTATGGCACATTTAATCGAAAACATGGCATACGTTGGCGATACCCCTTGGCATGGCCTTGGTAATCAGCTTCCTAAGAACCAGCCAATCGAGGTCTGGGCACGTGAGGCCGGTATGGACTGGCGTATTGAATCATCCGATGTCAGCTACATGGCAAACAACGATAAAGGGCAAAGCCTGATCATGCCCTTTGATAGCAATAAGGTCTTATATCGCTCAGATACGCTTGAGCCGTTATCGGTCGTCAGTCAGCGCTACCAAGAAGTACAACCGCGTGAGATCTTAGAGTTCTACCGTGATCTCACTGAGCAATCGCATTTCGAGCTTGAGACGGCTGGCATTTTAAAGGGTGGTCGTAAGATGTGGGCACTTGCTCGTACTGGTCAGTCTATGACCCTTAAAGGCGGTGATGTCAGTAATGGCTATCTATTGCTGGCAACTGCGTGTGACGGAACGCTAGCAACCACCGCGCAGTTCACTAATATCCGTGTGGTATGTAATAACACTTTAGCAGTAAGCCTTGCTGATGGTAGTGGCGGTGTGGTGAAAGTACCGCATAGCACCTCCTTTGATGCCGACAAAGTCAAGCAGCAGCTTGGCGTGTCGGTGAAGCAGTGGAATGAGCACATGTATGAGATGAAGCAGCTCACTAATAGACGAGTGACGCAAGCAGAAGCCGCTAATTATCTCAACCGGGTATTTAACGATCAGGACAATGACATCATTCTGTTTAACAGCGCTAAGAAGGAGAAGGATGCCGTGCCTAATGCTCGCGCCATGAATCAGGTGATGAGTATGTTCAACGGTCAAGGTCGCGGAGCCGACCTCGATTCAGCACGTGATACCGCTTATGGGCTACTGTCAGCGATGACAGAGTATGTCGATCATGAGCGCCGAGCCATGTCTACCGATCACAGACTAGACTCTGCTTGGTTTGGCGCAGGCGCTAAGCTTAAAGACAAAAGCTTAGAGGAAGCCTTTAGTCTTATTGCCTAAAGTCTATTGGTACACTTAATAATTAGACCACGCCTCAGCGCGTGGTTTTTTTATGCCTGTTATTTCATTTCAATCAATTTATCGAAGGAGTTCACTATGAACATGATCGCATTAAACACCAGCACACCAGTCAGACGTACTAAGCGTTTAAGCGCTAAAGTCAAAGCGCCTGTAACTGACAAAGCTCAGGTAGAGATTAAACCAGTCGATAGCTCTGCTATTGAGTCTAATACGCCGCTAACCCCTAAACGACTAGTGAGTACTAAAGACTTAAGTCATGACGAGTGGCTTGAGGTTCGCCGTCAAGGAGTCGGTAGTAGTGATGCCGCTGCTGCTTGTGGTATTCATCCGTATTTGTCTATGCTAGAGCTATGGCTGATTAAGACAGGACGTGCAAGCTCCGACTTAGATGAGAGCATCGACGGCTATGCGCCGCTGTATTGGGGTAATACCTTAGAGCCTATGGTCGCTAAGTACTACCAAGAGAAGACAGGCAATAAGGTACGGCGCGTCAATGCTATCTTGCAACACCCTGAGGCCGATAAAGCTTTTATGCTTGCCAATCTTGACTACGCGGTAACAGGTAGCGATGAGGTACAAATACTTGAATGTAAAACGGCTGGGGAGCATGGCGCAAAATTATGGCGTAATGGCGTACCGCTATACGTCACGTGCCAAGTACAACATCAACTAGCCGTTACAGGTAAACAAGCCGCTCATATCTGTGTGCTGCTTTGCGGACACGAAGCGAAGATCTATAAGGTTGAACGTGATGAGCGCTTAATTAAATCAATAATCGAGCAAGAGCGTCTGTTCTGGCAATACGTAGAGACCGATACACCGCCAAGCCCTGATCATAGCGAGTCGGCAGCCAAAGCATTAAAGCTACTTTATCCAACGCCTAAGCCGTCAAGCAAGGTTGATCTACGAGAGGATAAAGGCGCTAACAAGCTGTTCGATAAATTGCTTGGTTATCGCGCGTCAATGGAAGATCTAGAGCAGCGTCATGACCAAGTCAAACATCAGCTACAAACGCTTATTGCCGATCATGAAGTAGCAGTGTTTGAAAAAGGTGCTATTTCATGGAAGCGCTCGAAAGACAGTATCGGTCTTGATAGCAAGGCTGCCATCAAGGCGCATCCTGAATTGCTCGTGCAGTTTGGTAAGACAAAGCAAGGTAGCAGACGCTTCGTTGTGCTTAATGACTAAGCCAAAGATTACTCAATCATCAAAACATCTATTAACCAATCAAAGCAAATCAATCAAAGCGCATAACTGCCCACCCTAATCGGTGGGCTTTTTTATGGCTCATCAAAACACATAAGGAATATCACCATGATTAAAGGTCTCACCATAACCCCACCAGTATTAGGTCGTATCAGCATTGGACGTGTCATTCAAAAAGATGGCAAGCGTCTGCCTGCCAAAGACGATCAATTTACCATCACCAGCCAAGTCCAAAATAAAGACGGATGGATCAATCATCCACTAGACGAAAAACTACGCGCAAATAATGACGGTAAGCTCAGACAAATACCCGTGCGTATGCTGTTTAATGATCCGACACTAAATCTGCGAGCTGAGTACACACTGTTTGATCGGCAAACGGGCAGACCGCTATGTGTGGGCGACGGTGAGCAGTGTCAGCGCCGAACCAATAATGGCGTTGAGCAACTGCCGTGTCCATCACCTGATCGCTGTCCATTAGCGCAAGGCGGGGCTTGTAAGCCCTACGGTCGTCTGTATGTCAATCTATCTGAGGACGATGAGCTTGGCACCTTTATCTTTCGCACCACAGGCTTTAATAGTATTAGAACGCTTGCCGCACGCTTAAGCTACTTTGCCGCAGTATCTGGCAATAAGCTGTCTTGCTTGCCGTTGCAACTCACCTTGCGAGGTAAAAGCACGACGCAAAGCTATCGCACACCGATTTACTTTGTCGATCTAACGCTACGCGATGGGGTGACATTAAAAGATGCGGTACAACAAGCTAAGGCCATTGATAGTGAGCTTAGCGAATATGGCTTCGATCAAATCGCGTTGGATGACGCCGCTAAAACAGGTTATGCCAATTCTTGCTTTGAAGTGGATGGTGATGAGATGTCTGATGTGGTGGAAGAGTTTTATCCAGTAGATACAGATGATGTCAGTAGTGATCAGCAAGGAAACTATCAGAATAATTTAGTAACCCGTAACGTGACTAGCATTGAGCAAGGACTACGGCAAAGCGTAACAGCAGTTAGCTAACTCTATGAAAATAAGCAGTTGATATAAGAAGGAGCGGATTCATTCTGCTCCTTTTTTTTATTGGGTTAACTAAGGCGAACGGTCGGACTGTATAGGATGCCGTAAAAAAATATAGGACTCCCTAACTGTATGAGAGAGAAAGCTCTCATTAACTTACTAGGAGAAAACAATGGATAATTTAAACGCAAACACTCAACCAAACACATCAATGCCAAGCATGCCACAAATACCTCGTATGATTTCGATACAGCAAGTCGAAGACTGTATAGGACTTAGTAGTTCCACAATTTATGATATGCTTAATAAGAGATCTAAACGTTATGACCCTACTTTTCCTGTTCAAGTAAAGATGACCAAAGGACGCGTAGCATGGGTAGAAAGCGAAGTGGCTGCTTGGATTGAGAGTAAGATGGCTGATCGGATTCACTGATCAAGGATAGAAAATAAGCCGCACTACGCGGCTTATTTTTTTGCTGTCCTTAACCGCATCTAGCTACGTTTAGCCACTTCTAGCTATCTGCAAGATACCAAGTTTGATCTTTAGAAGCCACTAGGGTATCACGGCACATTTTCTGTAATAGATTACGCACCTTGTTTTTACGCTGTTTATCATTTAGTACTTGCGGTAATTTATTAGTCAGCATCTTATCAAAGTCAGCTAGTCTACCCAGACGATAGTCTTGATGACCAATGGCATTACTTAATGCTTCAGGGATGATATAGAGGTCGTACTGCTGCACCTCTTCAGGGAACAACGTACCAGCAGGCATGTAGCGGTAATTTAGATTGCGAATTTTGTTATACACCTCGTCCAAGGCTAACAAAAATGGTGGCGAAAAATGCTCATAGTCTTTTTCAATACCATCAACGCCCTTTAGAATCCAAGTGATATGTGCTTGCGCTGGACTTAAAAAATACGTGGATTCATAACGTCCCAATAAAATAATCGCTGTGTTAGTTTAGGGGATAGTTACAAGCGGATACTAACAGCAATATCTCAACCGCTGTAAAGTGTAGTAGCATAAAAAATAGCAAGCCGCATCTATCTTAGGAGAAGCTAGTTATCCAGTGCCTCACGTATTACTGAGCGACTGGCTTTTGGCTATAGACTCATCCCAATAAGGCGGCGCTCCATAATAGCCTTCCATAAAATCGATAAAACACCTGACTTTGTGCGGTAGTAGCTTTCTATGGACGTAGACGGCATATAAACCTAAGCGTTTAGGTTCAAGTTCAGGCAATACTATCACCAGCTTGCCACTGCTAACTGCTTCACTGACAATAAATGTCGGCTGTAATACCAATCCTGCACCTTCAATAGCTCCTTCTACCAACACATCACCGTTATTACTAAGAAACTCACTACCTTGCTTGAGAATCTTCGCCTTTAATAATTGGTAGACCTCTTCCTTCGCGTCCATGTTCATATAGCTATAATGTAAATAGCGATGATTCTCTAAATCTTCAGGCTTATCGAGTGTGTCATGCTTTTTCAAATATTCAGGCGACGCACACAGAACCACACGAATAGGTGCCACTTCCTTCGCAATAAGTGATGAGCTTTTCAGTTGACCTATACGCAGTGCAATATCAAACCCTTCTTCAACAATATCGACTTTACGATCAGTCAATTGTAGATCGACTGTGACCAATGGATAACGGATCTGAAAGTCAGTGACTAATTTAGCCATATGTTTTAAAGCAAAAGATACTGGCGCACTTATGCGCAACACACCTTTAGGGTTTTGCTGCAAACCACTTAGTTGCGACTCCATATCATCCATACTCAATAAAATCTGCTGCGCATGACCAAAGTAATGACTACCAGCTTCGGTGAGGCTTACTTTACGGGTGGTACGATTCAGCAGACGATTATTTAGCTGCTCCTCCAACTTAGAGACATATTTGCTCACCAATTGAGGTGACAGTTGCAGAGTATTTGCCGCATTAGTAAAGCTGCCTTCGGTCACCACCGCTATAAAGGCACGCATCGCATCGATTCTATCCATATTTTGCCCTGTTTTTCTTTAACTATCGAAATTGAACAATAAAGCCATTATCAACGATATGTTGTTAATTAATCAATATCACCTATCTTACTCTTTTTTTATGTTGATGGTAAAGTAGGGTCATGCTTTTTAAAAGCAATCATCTGACTAGGAGTAAGTATTATGTTAATCAATGGCAATTGGACTGAAGACTGGCAACCGGTACAAGCAGAAGACGAACAAGGGCGTTTTATTCGTCAAACCTCATCGTTCCGTCATTGGATTACTGCTGATGGACAAGCAGGACCAACGGGTACTGGGGGCTTTAAAGCAGAAAAAGACCGCTATCATCTATACGTAGCGCTGATTTGCCCTTGGGCCTCACGTACCTTGATGGCACGTCAGTTAAAAGGTCTGCAAGATATAATCGATATTACCGTGGTCAATCCGCAGCTTGGCAATCAAGGCTGGCAGTTTGGTGGCTTTGACGGTGCTGACAGTGATCCTATTAATTATGCCCAATTTGCTCATCAACTTTATACCAAAGCAGACCCTCAATTTACCGGACGCGCGACTGTACCTGTGCTTTGGGACAAAAAAACCAATACTATCGTTAATAATGAGTCTGCTGATATCTTACGTATGCTAAATACCGCTTTTACAGAACTCGTGCCAAATTACGTTGACTTGTTTCCAAAAGAGCTTGCTGATGATATCGAAGCCCTAAACTTAGTTATCTATGAGAATTTAAACAACGGCGTATACAAAGCAGGATTTGCGACGACACAAGGGGCTTATGAAGAAGCTTATCAGCAAGTATTTGACACCTTAGATATGCTTGAGGCGCGCCTGAGTGATGGTCGTCATTATCTATTTGGTGAGCAGCTGACGGAAACAGATATTCGACTGTTTGTGACTTTAGTACGTTTTGATGCCGCTTATCACGGTCTATTTAAATGCAACCGTAACTTGATCAAAGATATGAGTTCTCTACATGCTTATATGCTACGAATCTTAGCGCTTGATGGCATTTCAGAGACGGTGAGTATCAAGCACATCAAAGCAGGCTATTACTCTATCAAAGCGTTAAATCCCAATGGAATCGTGCCCACAGGGCCTGAACATATTTAGCAAGATAAAGGAGTAAAGTTCATGAATAATGAATCAACCACAGTCAAGCAACCTGTATTGTTTATACCTCATGGTGCCGGGCCTTGTTTTTTTATGGATTGGCAACCAGCAGACACTTGGGATCAGATGGCTGACTTTTTAACTAATAGCTCAAATGGTTTGCCAGAGCGTCCCAAAGCTATTTTAATAGTCAGTGCCCATTGGCAAACGCGGGAGTTTAGTATTACTGCCAGCAAGCAGCCTGAGCTGATTTATGATTACTCTGGCTTCCCTGAGCATACGTATCAGCTGACTTATCCAGCAGCTGGTGCGCCAGTACTGGCTGAGCGAATTGGTCATTTGCTCATCGATGCTGGTTTAAGCAATAAGCAGGACAGTTCCAGAGGTTTTGATCATGGGGTGTTTATTCCACTGAAACTGATGTTCCCTGACGCCGATATTCCAGTAGTACAGCTATCTCTGCGTCATGATTTAGACCCAAAAGTACATCTAAGAGCGGGCCAAGCGCTTGCCTCACTACGTGATGAAGGCGTGTTGATCGTAGGCAGTGGTATGAGCTTTCATAATATGCGCGGCTATGGTGATTCGAGTTTTACCGCACCGTCAGTAATATTTGACGAGTGGCTAACGACAGCAGTTGCAGCTAATGCAGATGAGCGCTTTGCAGCGCTTGCTAATTGGCCAGAGGCACCTCATGCATTGGATTCTCATCTATTAGGTGCGGAGGAGCATTTGCTACCTTTAATGGTTGCCGTAGGGGCAGCAGGAACAGATAGAGGTAAGAAAACATATTCTCAGCAAGTCATGAAAACTCAGATTTCAGCCTTTCAGTTTGGCTAAATTTATTAATCTGATATTCATTTAATTCTTTATAAACTGATACTCACAAAGCAGCAAACATACATAGACAAAAATTATTTATAAACGGAGAAATATTATGAACATCGACCTTAATGGAAAAACAGCACTCGTCACAGGTTCAACTGCGGGTATTGGCCTCGCTATTGCAACAGGTCTTGCCAAAGCTGGCGCACAAGTCACTATCGTTGGTCGCGATCAAGCTGGCGTTGATGAGGCGATCAAACAGCTTCAACAAGCTGATGCTGTTAATGATGCCAATAATATAAAAGGCATTGTTGCTGATGCGGGGACGGCTGGTGGCTGTCAGACAATTATCAACACCTTGCCAGAAGTAGATATCTTAGTGAACAATCTAGGGATTTATGGCGCCACCCCTTTCTTTGATATTGATGACAATGCTTGGGAGGAGATGTTCCAAATTAATGTCATGAGCGGTGTCCGTCTGTCGCGGCATTATGCAAAAGCAATGAAGGAAAAAGGTTGGGGTCGTATTCAGTTTATCTCTAGTGAATCGGCATTGAATATCCCAGCTGAAATGGTGCACTACGGCGTGACTAAAGCAGCTATTCAAGGCGTATCACGTGGTCTTGCCAAAGTGTTAGCGGGCAGCGGTGTGACAGTGAATAGTATTTTGCCAGGACCGACTCGAACCGAGGGCGCAAAAGCCATGATGCAAGAACTGGCGGATGAGCGCGGCGTCTCAGCGGAGGAGATGGAAGGCGTATTCTTAGATGAGAACCGTCCATCAACGCTACTTAAGCGTTTTGCAACCCCTGAAGAAATTGCCAACATGAGTGTCTATATTGCCTCAACACAAGCGAGCGCAACCACGGGTTCAGCACTACGGGTTGAAGGTGGTATTGTAGAAAGTATTGCTTAACGAGTTTTAGACGGTAAGTTTCTATCATTAATAATAAGGGTATTTAATTATGCTAACATCTAGCGCAACGATACAAACACAAAATCCGCAGCAAATAATGAATCGACTGTGCAAGCACTGGGCACATAAGCTGCCCGTTACCCTAAGCTCAGATAAAGGTGAGATTGAGCTGCCCATGGGTGTCTGTCAGATGTATTGTACTGACTTACTGATAGTAACACTCAAAAGTGATACCGAGCAGTTGCCAAAATTACAGCAAGTTGTCAGTGATCATTTGCTACGTATGGCTGGCAAAGAGACGCTTGTTATCGAATGGGCTTAATTGAGCATCACAGCCAATACAAGAAGAAAAGGTTATGAATATTGATTCGAAAGAGCGCTATGGTCGCATTAGCAAATTTTTTCACTGGAGTATGACAGTATTAATCTTCTGGTAGTTACTTAAGTTCACTGACCGTATCAGCGACGGCGAGCATTGGATCGGTCAGACGTTAGTGCCTTGGCATGTTTCTATTGGTGTTCTATTGCTCGTATTAGTTGTCCTGAGACTGATGTGGGTCGCTTCGCAACGCCATCAACGTCCAGTACACGAGCCAACCACTGCCAAGCTGGTTATCGCTGGTCATGGTTTGCTTTACGCGTGTATGTTACTGCTGCCGCTAGCTGGAATCATGATAATGATTGGTGGAGGCTATGGCCTAACCGCATTCGGCTTTGATATCTTTGCTGAAGGTGAAAAGGTTGCTTGGGCGGCAACGCTGGGTCAACTGCATGCACCACTGGCTTGGATGCTGACAGCACTAATCATTGTCCACACTGCTATGGCTTTGTATCATCATTACATTAAAAAGGATAACACCTTAAAGCGGATGCTGTAGTGCCTTTAAAATTACTACAGAATAACTCTATTGAGTAGCATAGTGAAGCGCCTCGAGTATATCGGAGGCTGATATTTTTCCAAAAAACCATCTTAAACTATCTAGCTCCAAATTTTACTCATTCAAGTAAAACTCAGCCATACCATCAAGTCTAGCCTTCACCTCTTTCCAGTTTGGCATTACTTGCGTTAATAAGCGCCAAAAGTGCTCGCTATGATTATGCTCAGCGATATGGCAGAGCTCATGTAGTATCACGTAATCAATGCACTCCTTTGAGGCTTTTGCTAAATGCGGATTGAGTATTAAATTGCCTTTAGTTGAGCAACTTCCCCACTGCTTTTTCATGGTCATTAATTTTATTGAAGGACTATTTTTCACCCATGAAGCCTTATATATCAAGGCTTCAAGCCTCTCTCTAGAGATCGATCTAAATTTATTTCTATACCATTTATCAATCAAGCTTTTCACGAGAACTGCTTGTTTTTCAGAGTCTAATTCAGAATCAATTTGAGACAATTCCACATTCAGCTTACCGCGACTAAGCTTCACCGTGCTGTTTATCCCATCAGCAGTTTCTGTACTGGTTATCACTTTTAACACATAACGACGACCCAAATAAAACTGGGTCTCACCGCTAACATAACGTTTGGGTAATACATGATCTTGTTGCTTGGCAAAGTCTTGTAGGCTTTGCCATATCCAGCGCGCACGCTGCATCATCGCATCGTGTATCATCTCATCGGTAGCATCGTTAGGTGCGGTGGCGACCACACGCTGATCAGGATGTACTTTAATGATCACTTTTCGAGGCTTAGCCTTTTTAGCAATCAGCTTGTCGCTTTCAGGCTTATTTATCTTTTCTTTATAAGTTGCTTCTTTACGCACGACATAAGTTGCTTCTTTACGCACGACTTCATAGTCAATTTTATCTTGACCATAATAAAATGCACCATTCTCAGTCATTGCCTACTACCCTCTTGCTACTCTTAGGCTACTTGTCTCTCGAAAGTCCAAGACGGGTAATCTTTAGTACTTCCTCGATAAGCTGTTGCGCTTTATCAATACCTAAATCCATAAATAACATCGGCAGCAATTTGACACTAATAGCATTTTCAATTTCTGCTGGATTGATAGAATACTCAGCCACTGCTGTCTTAACGATCTTATCAATCTCAAAGGCGTAAGCGACTAGCTTGTCGTTATCTAAATCTTTATCTATCAAGAAATCAAAATCAAATAAATGCTTAAACAAACCAAAGTACGCCTGAGCATGTTTGTTCAATTTACCACTATCATCGATAAACGCATTCGGCATATCAGCGACATCACGGTCTTTGACGGCTTGCTCAAAGTCAGCAAACATCATGTACTGCTTTACAGGTGCATCAAACATGGCTTTAGCATCAGCAATCGCTTGCTTAAGCAGTTTAGAAAAATACTCTTGGGCATAAGGGTCATCAGCCAAATCTTGTTCAATCATCTTGGTCACCCGACCAGTGATTTTATCCGTTTGGTTACGGGCTTCATCATCGCTTAATGCTTCAGGCTTAACATTCTTACCTAAGTTGCCAACCAAGTAAGCACCTTTTGCCTCACGAACCTCAAGTCCAGCGATATGCTTATCAAGTAAGCTACGAATGTCCGCTTCATACTCATCATAGTCGATGGTTTCATCTGCATCTTCACGGACTTGCTTACGTAGGTTAATAAAGGCTTTTAAATCCTGCTTGTAGCGATCACGTTTGTTATCAAATGAGGTGTCTTCAAAGAAAGACGCCGATTGCAACGCAATTTTCATAGCGTTAGAAAATGCGGTCAAGGCAGCATAAAAGTCGTCACGCTCTTTAAGCCTGGTATCGACTACTCTGCCGTCGATCTCTTGCATCTTTGGCGCCAGCACCTGCCTTAATGCTTGTCCGTCTTGCTTGTTTTTTACCGATGAGAAGATCGCCCACAACTCGCTATGCAATCTTGGTAGCTGCTTATACTCGGTATCCATAGCGTTATATAGACCTTTAAGGTCTTCGATATCAAAGCCGCCTTGCGTACGTTCTGCTAAGTCTTGGTATTTTTCAATAGTGATATCCAGCTCTTTTAAGATGCCACGATAATCAATCAAATAACCAAAGCGTTTTTTCTCATGCAAGCGGTTTACCCGTGCAATTGCCTGAATCAGGTTGTGCTGCTTTAAGGGCTTATCGATATACAGTACGGTGTTTTTTGGCTCATCAAAGCCCGTTAGTAGCTTATCGACAACAATCATAATGTCAGGACCATCATCCTGACTAAAGGCTTCTATGATAGCTTTGGTATAGGCTTTTTCGTCACCGCCATACTGATTGGCGACATTGGCTTGCCACCAATTCTGGACAATGTCTTTTGACTCGCCATCGACGGTATCATGCCCCTCACGGGTATCAGGTGGCGACATGGCAACCACTGAGGTCACTTTGCCAATCTTATCTAACGCCATTTTATAGCGGATAGCTGAGGCTTTAGAGTCACAGGCCAGTTGACCTTTAAGGTACTGCTGTTTAAAGTTTTGGAAGTGATCAGAGATGTCATGAGCGATGAGCTCAATGCGACCTTCAACCTGATAGATTTGACCTTTTTGGGAGAATTTACGTTTTAGGTCACTCTTTTGATCCTCGCTAAGCTTTTGGGTGATACGGTCAAACCAAGCATCGATAGCGGCGTCATTGGTATTGAGCTCAGGAACGCGCTCTTCATATAACAGTGGCGTAACGGTTTTATCTTTGACCGCTTGCTGCATGGTGTAGGAGTGAATAATGCTACCGAATTTGTTTTCGGTCTTATCATCTTTTAGCAATGGCGTACCAGTAAAGGCAATAAAGGCGGCATTTGGCAAGGCTTGTGCCATACGAATATTGTTCTCACCGTTTTGGCTGCGGTGACCTTCATCGACCATGACGATGATGTTTGGGCTATCGTTATAGCATTCATCATACTTAACGGCTGAACCAAACTTGTTAATAATGGAGAAGATAACGCGCTCATTACCGTGACCGATTTGCTCAGCTAGACGGCGACCAGAAGTTGCCATGGCGTCACGACTATCGCGTTTGCTGGTTATTACGCCACCAGACTTAAAGGTATTGCTCAGCTGGGTTTCCAAATCGACACGGTCGGTGACGACAATAATTCGACACTTCGCGAGCTGCTCTAACCAAATAAGCGCCTTAGAGAAAAACACCATCGTAAAAGATTTACCACTACCTGTGGTATGCCAAATCACCCCACCTTCACGACTGCCCTGCTCGTCAAAAGTACTGATACGTTCAATCAGGGCTTTGATGCCAAAGACTTGCTGATAACGCGCAACAATTTTGCCAGCCTTTTTATCAAACAAGGTAAACATGCGCGTCATCTCAAGCAGACGCTCAGGCTGCAAAAGACTGATGATTAAGCGGTCTTGGTCGGTGACGACTAGATCACCGTTATTAATTAATGACCGATATTCATTTTTAACAGAGGCAGGACGATGGCTAAACAAACTCTCAATCTGCTCACTATTAAGCTTTTGGTTCTTTAAACGATGAAACTCAGGCTCAGAGATTTCTTCTTCAACCCATTTTGCCCAAAACTTCTCAGGCGTGCCGCAGGTAGCATACAGACCGTCATTACCATTGACCGCTAGTAATAACTGGCTATAGGCAAATAGATGCGGTATTTCTTTTTGATGTTGATTGCGAATATGCTGGGACATCGCCTGGGCGTTGGTCGATTGCCACTCTCTACTCGAATCAGGACGTTTGGCTTCGATCACTGCCAGCGGCAGACCATTCACAAAGCAGACGATATCAGGAATGACGTTGCCTGTACCCTCGGCATTTTGTACGATAAACTCTTCGGTAACGTGAAAGCTGTTGTTGTCGATATGATCCCAATCTATCAGGCCGATAGTTTGCGAGGTCTTTTTACCGTCGATAAACTCCGTCACGGTCACGCCATAAAGCATAGCGTTATAGAGGGTTTCATTAGCGAGCTGCAAGCCTAAGTTCATCGCAGGATTGAGCTCGTGCATAATTTTATCAGTGGCACTATCTGATAAATGATGCGCTGTGCCTTCGAACGTAAAGGTTTGC
This sequence comes from Psychrobacter sp. GW64-MNA-CIBAN-0177, assembly GCF_040309585.1. Taxonomy (NCBI): domain Bacteria; kingdom Pseudomonadati; phylum Pseudomonadota; class Gammaproteobacteria; order Moraxellales; family Moraxellaceae; genus Psychrobacter; species Psychrobacter sp. GW64-MNA-CIBAN-0177. The sequence continues at coordinate 14,084 of NZ_JBEOOY010000007.1, read as the reverse complement.
TCGGCTAAAAACGCACGCATGATGGGCAGTAACACCACTTGATTAGTGGCTTTGTTTGACGCTGCTTTTGAGCGCATGGCATTGCATTGGCTGGGTGGAATAAATTGATAGCCCAGCGTGCTGAGCAAAGTTAAGGCAGGAATCTTTGAGCTAAATTCTTCTGCGAAGTTAATCGTGTTATTAGACATTACGCCACCCATTGCCTCAATGCATTTATAGCAATTGGCGCAAAGGCTTCAAGTTTGCCATTCTTAGGATGCGATAAATCATCAATGACCATTTGGATTAAATCACTATCATCTATGACATCATTAGGGTTAATGCCATTACCTAATAATAAAGCTTGTACAAACTGCCGTCTTTGCTCCACCAAAGATTTATTGTCATTGCCCAAATTTAATACGCGAACGGTTTCTTTGGCCTTAGCAGTTTTGCCTTCCACTCTACCACTTAACTTAAACTCTAAGTCTGTCTCACATTCAATATCAAAAGGCGTAAGTGGTAATGGCTGCGAACCATGTGCATTATCACATTGTTTAGGGGTCCTACAGCTGGCAACAATATTGGTATAATCAAGGCTCCTATTTGGCGCTATGCGTCTAGCGAGGACATGTTCATTCATGCAATCTTTGCCATTACCTGAAATGGGTTTGCAGCAGTATGCGCAGAGATAGAACTGTTCTGTTGCACAAGCAAGTCGAATATCTTCTCTTTCTACTTTATTTAATTTATCGTAATTGCCATGAGGGTTTGCTCGCTTCCAGCGGGTAAGACTTTGTGGCTCAAACCCTGTTTGCTTAGTTATTTTTCGCAAGTTGCAGCTCCTTTTTACGAAGTAGCAACCTTGCTTTGGCAAGCTCCATGTTGCCTGATGGCAGCTCCATTTCTAAAGCTTCTAAAAGCGTTTTAGCATTGCCAATATCAGCATCCTGTATTGCATCTAATAGATTGCCAAGCTTTTCGTTAATATCATGATCACGAATGTCAGTATCCATCACTTCTAGCAAGACAGTATTAACGTCCTCACCATATAAAGGTGGCAATGCGATGATCTCACCATCATTTAACAAATAAACTAAAATATCCTTTTGATCGCTAATGACTAAAGGCGAATGAGTACTTAGGACAATCTGGCATTTAGGAAAGGTATCGGTAAAGCGCTGCACAAGGTTACGCTGCCAACTGGGATGCAGGTGCATATCGACTTCATCTATCAAGATAATGCCATCGCCGTGTAAAGGATTGTCCAATTCAGGATTCATCATTGCTAGACGTCTAGCAATGTCTCCTACTAACGCCATAAGTGATTTCTCACCTTGCGAGAGTTGCATAACATTCAGTGATTTACCGTTTTTATCGACTGCCATATGCAGACGTGGCTTACGCTGTACTCGAATATTGCTTAGATCGGGCATAAAAGCTGTGATAGCGGTTCTAACTGCTTTTAGTTGATTGTCTTGGTATTCATCATTTAAAATTTTTTTAATAAAAGATATTGACTCTTGTATGTCTCCAATTTCTTTTTTTGCAGTATCTACATCATTAAAATCTATCTTTTTTATTCTTTGCTCATAATTGTCCATTAAAGCGTCAATGTCTGAGAATTCAATCTCAATAAATGATTCGTACCTTCTATTCTCCTCCTCGTTCTCAATATCTTCACGCTCGCGAAACCATTCAAAAAATCGCCTAAAGTCCACGCCTTGATTCAGCGCACTGTCATAACCGTCTATCTGATCAAAATTGTGTTTGTTTCTAATCTTTAATGGAATATCTAACACTGAACGCTCAACAGGATAGTAAGCAATCAAAGGCAGGCTAGCACTATCGTTATCGGTAAGTTGCTGACGGTAATTATCTACAAGCTTAGAAAGATGGCTCAAATTACTAGACTTATCGCTTTTGCGCCCTTTACGTGCTTTAACTAACGTCCATTGATACGATAAAAGCGCGGCTTCGCTATCGGTTTGAATATCATCAGATAATTGCAAAGTGATACTAGCTGCTGGTGCGTTATCGATAATATACAGCTCATCGATGGCATGACCACTGCCCTTTTCGGTACGCAAGCGTGCAACGAACCAGCTTAATGAAGTCGCTAATGCGTCTAATATTGAGGTCTTGCCTGCGCCGTTATTACCAATAAATACGGTAACATTCGACTCGTTATCTTCAGTCGGGGCAAAGTCCACTTCAAGGCTCTCAAAGCGTCCTAGGTTATTTAGCGTTAACTTTTTTATTTCCATGGTTATGTCCAAGCTTTACGCTTTGCATCGGTAGGATTTATTGATAGAGGATGAGTAATATTGAGTTAGTATAGCAGTGAGTCGTTAGCAATCGCTATAGGCCACTTTATTTCGTCCGATACTGTCATAAAAAAGGTAAAGAAAAACCGCCAAGGTTGCGCGTTACCCAAAGGGCACTAAGCGTGGCGGTTATGTTGGGTATAGATTAGTTGATAGTTGTTATGGTGTCAATTTACTTTGACAAGAAATAAAAAGTAAAAGCTCAAAAAAAGTAGCCTCGATATCTGAATGCTTTAAAAAGTGGGAAATATGCGAGTCATGGGACGGTATTCTTTAAAACTGTATTCGCGCCTCGTCCCTCGGCAAGATGGTATCTACACACTGATCACGATAGCCTATATAATTTGCCAGTATGTCCATTAAAAGTGAGGCTAAAATGACTCTAACGTAAGATTTGCAGTTCTTATAAATAAAGTAAATATGTAAAATAATTTTAATATGGTATGGATTAAACAATTTTGATCGTTATAACTTAAAATTGATTTAAAGGAGAGTGAGGTGAAGCTCTATAGAGGATTATCGTACATTAACAATAACAATATTCTTGAGAATAAATTTTTGAAAGAACCTAGAGTACCATTGCATACTAATATCAATATACATAATGTAGCTGATAACTGGTTTTATAATAAATTCGGAGTGAGAGCAAGAAGTGAAACTATTTTTTGTACTACAGACTTGCATCAAGCTTTAAGATTTGGATATGTCCATAAAATAGTACCTATAGAAGATGAAGGTATTAGGTTTATTTACAGTCCAAATGTAATTGATCTTATTGATATTCAAGAAGATATTGAAGAAAGGAGTGAGGGTTGTTACGATGAAAAAGAGATTGTTGAGTGGCTTGAAAGTAAATACTATTGCATTGAGAAGTCTTTTAAAGATATACCTTCAGGATTCAAAGGAGAAATCATGCTATATTGCAAAAAATATGAGATTAAAGAGTTATAGTAAGCTAGATGATAAGTTTTCAACTAAGAAGTTTTTAAAAAGTTTAAGTTTGTATAGAATTGATGGATATAGATTCCATAAAAAATTGGGAGGAGGTAGTTCTTTAAACTGCTTATATATGGAAGGCGAAAGAAAAGTTGTTATTAAGTTTTTAATTGCACCTAGAAATAACATCGAATTAGAGCGCTTCAAACAGGAAGCATCAGTCTTAGAATATAATCATATTAACGCAACTCCAGATTTCGATAACTATTATATTAAGACGAGCAGAATTTTAATCCCTAAAAATAGTTATCCACTACCAGTACTAGTCCATAAATATACTAATATGTGTGATGGATTAATAAATTTTTTTTCGTATGAGTACCAAGAAGGTGTTTTACTGAGTAATCTAAAGACGAACAGTTATACGTTAGAGCAAAAAATAACATTACTACATCGGATTGCTTCAGGTTTAAATTATTTCAATAGATTAGGTTATGAGCATAGAGATATACATCCAGGAAATATACTAATTAAAGACAACTATAGTATGCCTAATTTAGATTTGGATTATCAGAAGCAAAATGAACCGGGAGTGGTATTTCTTGATATGGGGAGTTGCCAAAAGAATAACTTCTATCAACATGAGGCATTTCGTTTTGAGAGAGATGTAGATGAAGATCTAGTGTTTAGCGACAATAACCGACGGCTTCTATCTTCGTTCGTAACTATGGCGCCAGACTTTTTACAAGAAGGTGAAAAAACAAAAAACTATGATTCTTGGTCATTCGGTGTTTACGCATATAAACTAATATTCAATGAGTATCCATTCGATGCCAAGCAGATAGGGGATGTTAATTTACTAGTGAATAGTAGGAATTTTCCAGATAGTTTTGAAAAAAATTTAAACCAGTTAGAACCTGGCTTAAAGTATATTTTTAAACATTTATTATCTCCTAAGGGAAATGAACGTCCTGAAATATATGTTATTGTACGTCTTTTTAGTTGGCTAAGGTTTCATAATAATAGGTTTCAAGACCCTGACTTCATCAAAAAAGTAATACATAATAATGGCGAGGACCCATATCACAATCCTATCGACAATTATTATTAATGATTGTGTAGATTAATAATATACACAATCATTAATTTACGCTAGTAGTTTTACTTAGTTATATTTAAACTAAACCATCAACCCGCACCCGCTTCTTACCCGTCAACAAAACCTGCATCAACGCCTTTTTCTCTTGCTGCAAATCAGCCAATTGCTGCTCAAGCAACTCAATTTCTTTATCGGCATTGGTTAAAACAGTGGCGATTTTTTGTTGTTCTTTTAGATTTGGTACTATGAATTTTACCTTTTCAAAACTCGTCTTATTTAGTATAGGTACAGCTGTAGTCCCTGCCCAAGCTAGTAATTTATGAGTATTAAACTCTATTAGATAATAAAAGAATTCATTTGAATTATTCTTATTAATTACCACGGAATTGATTTGTTGATTGGTAGCTAAATCTTCATTGGCTATCGCATTTTTTCCTATAGACGCTATGCAAGTTACTAAGACACTTCCTTTAGGAACAACTCTAGCTTTAGTTGCCCCTGATTCTGTTAGTTTAACTTTAGTATTTGATACATACTTTTGCTTAAAATCTTCAGCTGTAGCCCAAGATATATTGCCATCATAATTGCTAGAATCATTTTTTGGTGGCGTGCTACCAGTAACAACCTTACCAAAAGATGATACTGTTGCTTCTTCCCACTCACCCGCAAACCTTTTCCCCGACTCATCAAGCAACCGCTTTTTACCCGTCAGCAACTGCTGCATCAAGGCTTTTTTCTGCTGGGTACTATTGGCAATTAAACGCTCAGTGGTGCCAATCGCTTTATCCCAAGTAGATAGAATTTTGGCGATTTTTTGTTGTTCTTGTTTTGAAGAGGCAACCATAATTGGTAGTTCAGAAAGTATCGTAGTATTTAAATTAAGCATTGTTTGACCAACAGCATTTTGCTCTAACCACTTTCTTACTGCACTTTTTTGTAGGAAATAAGATAAAAATAATGCCGAGTGTTCTTTACTAATAGAAGCTTTTAAACATCCTGTGCCACACAGTGCACCTTCAGACTCTTCCGTTATTAAACCAAATCGAGCAACATCACCTCTTCTACTGAATAAAATATCGCCTTTTTTTAATTTATGCTTAGCAAGATCATCAGCTCTAGACTCTGTAATTTTTGCAGCACTATTAATGTCTGCTCTGCCGTTAATCAAATCTTTTGGCATCAAAACTGGAATGCCTTCATCTGTATATTCGTGAGCATGAAGTTGACTACCGAAAGGTCCAGTCTGAACTTTACTAGAAATATCACCAAGTGAGGTTAATTTCCAACCCTTAGGCACCATAACCCAACTCCTTTAAAAACCCTGCCATCTCAATCTCTAAGCTATCGAGTTCAGCCTTTAACTCAAGACGTTCAGCACGCACCGCATCCAGATCAATCTCCGCCTCTTCCTCAAAGGTATCGACATAGCGTGGAATATTTAGGTTAAAGTCATTTTCTTTTATCTCATCAAAGCTCGCTAGATACGCATATTTATCGACACTTTCTCGCGCCTTATAAGTCTCAATGACTTTAGCAATGTTATCTTCAGTCAGCTGATTTTGATTTTTACCTGATTTAAACTCATTACTGGCATCGATAAACAGTACGGAGTCATCAACTTTACCACTGACAGGATCGGTTTTATTCTTCTTAAACAGCAAAATAGCGGCTGGAATACCGGTTCCGAAGAATAGCTTTTCAGGTAAGCCAATCACTGTATCGAGCAGGTTTTCTTCGATAAGTTGCTGACGGATTTTACCTTCACTGGATGCACGGAACAGCACGCCATGCGGTACGACCACACCCATACGCCCAGTCGCAGGCTTGAGCGTTTCGATCATATGACTGATAAACGCATAGTCGCCCTTGGTCTTGGGCGGTACACCGCGATGGAAGCGACCATAAGGATCGCTGCTGGCATCCTCATGACCCCATTTATCCAGTGAAAACGGCGGATTGGCAGTGACCACATCGAACTGTAATAAGTGCTTGCCGTCCTTATCAAGTAGCAGCGGATTGCGGATGGTATCGCCCCACTCGATTCGGTGGTTGTCCTCACCATGCAAAAACATATTCATCTTAGCCAGTGCCCATGTCGAGCCAATGGCTTCTTGACCGTATAGCGCATATTTCTTGGAGTTTGAGTTTTTGCGTACCATCGCCCCGCATTTAATAAGTAGCGACCCTGAACCGCAAGCCGGATCACAGATTTGATCACCTTCAACAGGCTCAAGGATAGTCGCCAGTAAACTCGATACTTCTGGTGGCGTATAAAACTCACCCGCCGTTGCGCCACTACTGGCGGCAAAGTGCTTGATTAAAAACTCGTAGGCATTACCAATCACGTCCAAACTACCGACACGCTCAACGCTTAGGTTAAGGATATCTTTGCCAAAGTCTTCTAATAAATGCCGCAGTAACTCGTTCTTTTGCTTTTCTTGACCGAGTTTATCGGTGTTAAAGCTGATGTCTTGAAAGACGTTTTTGAGCTTAGTGCCGTTGGCTTCTTCAATCGCATGAAGGGCCTCATCGATACGTTGACCATTGCCCGGCTGATGACGCTGCTCATATAAATCCCAAAAGCTTGCGCCCTCAGGTAAGACAAAACGCTGCTTGGACATCATGGCATGGATCAGTTCTGGATTGTCACCAAACTGCTCAACCAGTTTGTTGTACTCATCGCGATAGACGTCTGACAAATACTTTAGGAACAACATAGTTAAGATGAAGTCTTTATAGGTATCGGCGCTAATGACCCCACGGAAGGTGTCACAGGCATTCCATACGGCTTTATTAATATCGTCTTGATTGATTTGGCTGGGCATTTATGGTTCCTAGATACTTTGGAAGGTAAGAGTTTTTATAGTGAGGTAATGATAGCAGGGTCTGATATGGATATCTTAAACTGATGGGTATTTAACTATGAGATTATTTCAAATTCGTGTAACATTTGTTTATTTTTACTTTGAGGCAAAGCATGGTTTTAATACGACATTTTATCCAAAAAATGGCAATAGCAATACTAGCACTGAGTATCAGCTGGTCAGTATTAGCGGCAAATTTTGAGTCTATTAAAGCATTAGCTGAATCAGGCGATGTTCAGTCTCAGCTTGAGCTTGCTAAGCACTATCAGACGCTCGTAAAACCAGACTATCGTATTTTTAATAATGAACCTATCGACTTCTATTATGAAGGTAAAGACGTAGATAAAAATGCTAAAAAAGCTTTAAGTTGGTATTTAAAAGCAGCTAACCAAGGTAATGCTGTCGCTCAGTCTAAGGTTGCCCTTTTTTATCATGATGGTATACATGTCCCGCTAGATCATGCCAAAGCTTTTGAATGGTATCAAAAAGCGATTAAAGAGGATGTGGCCGAAGCGCAGTTTGGCTTAGCGTTAATATACGCTCATAGTGATAAAATCACCGAGGATTTAGAAAAATCAAAATACTGGCTTACAAAAGCAGCAGAACAAAACTATCCTCCCGCTTTGTTTAGTCTTGCGTATGACTATCATAGTCACTACAACGAGCATGAAAGCCAGATAAAAGCGCTCAAACTATTTCAGAAAATGGCTAATGGAGAAGATCCGAACGATGAGTATGCTGTTCGCTCTTACTATGCACTAGGCTTTATGTACTATGATGGCTATGGTACTGAAAGGAATTATCACCAGTCGGTATACTGGTATCAAAAAGCTGCTGAACAAGGTCATGATACTGCTCAACTGGAACTGGGAAGAATGTACTCTAGAGGTGAAGGCGTACAAAAAAATCATGAAGAAGCCCTAAAATGGTATACAAAAGCAGCAAATCAAAGAAATATCTTGGCACAAACAGGTCTAGCATGGATGTACTACCATGGTAACGATATTGAACAGGATTATACGCAAGCTTTTAAGTGGTTGAACAAGATAGTAGAGAGCGGTAAGGACGACCACTCAATTCAAGCAATGCTTGCGTCGTTATACCTCAATGGTGATGGTGTCGCTCAAAGTGATGATGAAGCAATCAAATGGTACGGTAAAGCCTGTCAAAATGGCAATCGCTACAGCTGTAAGCAATATCTAGAATTAACCCAATAATAGAAATAAACCATATGAAAACAATTGCATTCTGTCTACTAGCTAGCCTAGCTCTAAGCGCTTGTACAACGGGTATAAAAAGTAGCTCGACCATCAATAATCCCGACTCAGATGTAACTCAGTTCCCCGTTGAGACGGCTGTGATAAACATTTTTACCAAAGAATATAGCGACTCGCTATACAGCCTACTTTCTGATAAAAAATCTTTAGAATTTGACTATAAAATAATACCCAAAGCAGCGTCTAATTTTGAAAATCAACAGGTTCAAAGCGTACAATCAATCTCTAGTACTAGCATAGATAACGAAGTGATAACTAGAAATATCAGAATGAGTTACTTTACTCTCAATCCTTTCCTATTTAAAGGCTATACGAGTAGCTCAGGAGAATATAGCGTAGCTACGCAAAGCGCTATCCTACCTAGAGTAGCGAATGTAGGTAGCTCTGGTAAGTCTGTAGCTGCAATAGTGTATTCAGATAGTAGCAAAAGTAACCAAATAAGATCTTATACAGAAAAGTGGTCGTTATCAAAAGCCAGTCAGAATACAGCATGGTTTTGTATGGAAGAACTGGCACACGGTAATTTAGCTTTTAAGAAAAAGAAAATTCAATGTTTTGAAATTGACGAACATGGCGATATTTTAGATAGTAAAATAATAGAAACTTATAAAACAGAAGTTGGTGTTAAAACTATAGAAGTAATAAGTAGATTATGAAGATAAAAGGTTCTACTACTAACCAAGCTACAATGTATTTGCATTAAAAAAATACGTCATAGCTAAATAAATATTATAAAAACCTATAACTTATTAGCGAGTTAATTTATGAAAGTATTAGCATTAATAGCAGTGGTAGCTCTAGGCCTAAGTGCTTGTACTACTATGAATAACGATGTGATAACCCCAAATAAATCAAACCAAATAGTCACGCAATATCCTGTAGAGACCGCCCTACTCAATATCTATACCAAAGCGCGTACTGATACCCTGATACAAGCCAATGACAATCAAAACACAGTGCTTGAGATAAAAGTCGTTCCCAAAGGGAAAATGACATTCAACAACCAGCAGGCACAAGGTGCCGAAACTGCTTATACCATAAAATCAGATGGCATCATCGATCAGCAGCTAATATCAATCAATTACTATACCCTAAACCCTGTAAAGTTCTATGGCTTTACCAACAATCTAGGGGAGTACTCGGTAGCTAATCAAACCTCTGATATGCCCAAAATGGCAACTATAGGCGACTCAAGCGAGTTTATCACTGAGAGTGTCTATAGCGACAGCAGTCAAGATAAGTTAATCAGCAAATATACTCAGAGTTGGTCGCTGAAACGCGCTACTAATGATACCGCTTGGTTTTGTATAAACGCTTCAGAAAATCTGCTATTGAATGACGCCAATGGCACTATGTCTGAATGCTATAACATCAACGCTAAAGGTGATTTATTAAGTACTAAAGTAGTAGATTCAAGCCCATTAGAAGACGGTGTTAAGAGAATAATTTATAACAGTCTGTGATAGGTATAAATAAGGATGAATATATGAGAATCTTAAGACTATGCTGTGCGGTTGTTTTGCTTGCTGGCACGACTATACAAGGTCATACAAAACCACTCAATGATAGCGTGCAATATCCTATCTCTGCGCCATTATCTCAGTTAATTACTGGCAATTTCGTTAAAATAATAGCACTGTCTAATGAAGGTATGATCTCAAAAATAACGACCACCCAAACTCGAAAAGGCCAAGTTAAGGTCGATAATAAGACAGCGTTCACTGTGGTGAACGATAACGTAATGACCCTCAACAGCAAGCCTCTAACTTCTGCAACACTCACACGCTACTACAGCTTAGATCCGCTGACCAGTCATGGCTCACCTGATCAAGAAGCGCTAGACATTGACATAACGTTCAGTGCCTTACCTACAACAGCCGCTATCGGTGACTCGGGTGAATTTGCGAAAAGTGTGATGCCAACAGAATATGATAATGACCTAACACAGACAGCCATTCAAACCTGGTCGCTTAAGCAAGCCACTGACAATACTGCTTGGTTGTGCCTGCACACCACTCTTACGGAGCCCTCATCACCAGAGGACGTTGCTGCGGATGAGTGCTATCAGGTTACGCGCAGTGGTGCTATCGTGGATATGAAAATTACGGTCCCACCGCCGATACAAGTGCAGTTGGCGACTATCAACTTTTCATAAGAAGACCTATTGAAAAGGACTCATATGAAAGCTCTAGGATTATGTACATTACTAGCTTTCTTAATCGGCTGTACAGCAGCCGACGTAGCGACGGATTCATGGGGAACAAGCGTTATGCCCTCATCTTCGAGTGATAGCACGCGTGGTGTCAGTCCCGACTTGCCCGTTGAATATCATAGCTCAATAGAAGGTCATGACGACACTTGTGGATTTAAGAACAGCGCTGGGAATGTTATTACCCCTGCTATCTATGATCATTGCGGTGAGTTCCATGACGGCATGGCTTACGTGACGCACGGTTATGACACGATTGGTTATGTCGATATTCAAGGTAAGGTTGCCATACCTGTTATTTATCCTATCTTTTTTGACTTCGTACCTGAGATGCATAATTTTAGTGAAGGTCGAGTTGCGGTTTATAAAGATGACAAATGGGGCTTTATGGACAAGCAAGGCAAGCTCGTCATTCCTTATGTCTATCGCTATGTTGGAGATTTCTCAAATGGACTGGTAACGGTGTTAAGAAATGAAAAATTTGGTGCCATTGACAGTAATGGCGATACCGTCATTGATTTTCGATACCAACAGCTTGGCAACTTTAAGGAAGGTCTAGCAAATTTTAGTCTGACAGATGACCAAAAAGTAGGATATATAAACACTAAAGGTCAGCCAGTTATTGCCTCTACATGGGATGCCGCATTGGATTTTTCTGAAGGTCTGGCGGCGGTAGGTGTCGGAGATAACGATAAGTTGAAATGGGGATTTATTGACCACGCAGGTCGAGTAGTCATTGAGCCAAAATATAATGCAGCCTCTCCCGATGTGGGCGACTTATCTTTATACACAGATGTCAGCGACGGTTATTTTATCAATGGTCTGGCCACTATGTACTTAGAAGGTGACCAAATCACGCAGGTCATTATTGATAAGCAAGGTAATGAAATTAAGCGTCAAACTTATGACAGTTACGACGATATATTTGGCGAAATTTCTTTTTAAAAGATCTTTAGTGAATGGGAAGGAAACCTTAATAACCAAAAAACGCTTTTTAGTGATAGTATATGTTTGAAACTAAATAATGCTTTAGAAATATTTAGTTACGATTAATCATGAGATAAATCCCATTATTTACCTTACATCCAATACTACAAACCTGTTGGTCTATTTGATGGTCTAATACTTAGCTACAGTATATTAAATACATTTATATCAATCACTTGAAAATATAGTTAGACTTCCTCCTTCACCGCCAATCTTATTCTGCTTTATCAAAGCCTCTAGTTTTACACTCTATCCAAATTTCTTTAAAACATCTCCTAAGTGTTAAGCAATAACGCTTAACTTTATCTTGCCTGATTTTTCTAGTTATTCCTATTTAAACTTATTTACTAAACCCCGCCCGCGCCTTTACTGGACGCCTCGCTGTTTTTTCTCAGTATCCCAGCTGCTATTTTTTGAGTATCAGCCACTACTGTCATCGACATGAATGCCCTATCTTCATGAGCGCTGATGGGTCTTAAACAGCTCATCCGTCAATATCTTATAATCAAAATATTATATTTTACTAAAAATCTAAGTTAACGGTAGCTAGCTCAAGGATTATATCGTTGGTATTATAATTATCTTGCAGTTCATTAAACACAAGCAGTTTTCAGCTATGTCCAAAACCTTACTCATCCGTATACTCCTACTCATTGTCGGTATCATCATCACCATAGACTGCGCTGTATTGATGATTATTGGCAAGATTAACTTTGGCTCAGTAGTGCCATTTATTATTGGCGTAATTTTTGTCATTCATGGCATTTACTGGGAACGAATTCGCCGTTTCATCAGGCATCACCCTCTATTTAAGCGAGTATGGTATGGCTTATGGGGCTTATTTATCCTATGGCTTATCAGCTTTATGGTGTTTGTTTGGTCACTGCAGCAGCAGATTGAACGAAGCCAGCAGCCAGCGCCGACAGTGGCAGCTATCATTGTATTAGGTTCAGGCACAGTCGCAGGCAAACCCACTCCTACCTTAGCCAAGCGCTTAGATACTGCGGCGCCTCTCATTGATGCACAACCAAACGCCATAGTAATAACCAGCGGTGGTGTTGGTTTTCAGCGTAGCCGTAGCGAGGCTGATATCATGGCGTCCTACTTACACGAGACGTACCGCATCCCGTTTGAACGCATTCTACAAGAAGGTAAAAGCACCAGTACAGAAGAAAATTTAGCCAATAGCCAAGCCCTATTAGCGGCGCAAGGCGTCTCTATCACTGACCCTATTGCTATCGTGACCAGTGATTTTCATACCATTCGGGCAGCAGCCATTGCAAGGCATCAAGGCTATCAACAGCCAATTACGGTGGCTAGCCCGACCCCTTTATCCATTCGTTATAATGCATGGTTTCGAGAATATTTTGCCTTTGCCAGTGGTTGGCTGTTGGGGGAGTATTAAAAAGCTCACAGCACTTCACAGCCCTTATAAGTAAGCCTTTAGTAATATAGCATTTATCAATGTATAACTGGCGTGCCTTGCGTGGTAAAGGCAAAGGCTTTATTGCTAAAATTGCCTATCATCACCGCCTCAATGACTGGGGCGACGGTCTCATCAATACCTTCGACTTCAATGATGAAGTTAGCTCCAGAGCCGCCTTTGTCTTCTTCTTTTTCGACAATATAATTGAGCGTGCCCATTGCTGGTAGCTCGATAGGTTTATTCAGATATGATTTTACGAAAGCCCCACGGGTATCGTAGTAATCGATTTTATTGATATAAAGTGATTTTTTTAAGGTGGTATTACGCACACTCAAAGTCGCAGACAGCAAGACCTTACGATTGTCTCTATCGGTATAAATGTCAGAGTAAATCGGCACATAAAAGGTTTGCTGATAGCCAAGTTTACTATGATCAATTTTTGAGGTGATCTCCAGCTGTTTGATTGGGTCTTTTTGCCCTTCTGACAGCATGACATTCGGGTCTTGCGACGATTGATCACAGCCTGATAATAGTGCCGTCATGGCAAGCATTAGGATGGATATGTGACGCTTATTCATAACTTTCCCTTTTATAATGTCATAGCGCGGCTATTTAAATAACGCTTATGTAGTGGTCAACTAATTTAGGACACCTGATAAGAGGTTTTGATTAAAGTAACGTCTTTCTGTTTCAGCTGGTGTTAAATAATTGTTGAAAGTGTGCGGTCTCACGGTTTGATAGTAGCCCCAGATATAATCACTAATGGCACTTTTAGCCTCAGCGATATTCTCATAACCGCCCTTTGGCATCCACTCTGTTTTGAAGCTTCTAAAGAAGCGCTCAGTTGGGGCGTTATCCCAACAATTTCCACGACGGCTCATACTCTGTGTCATACCGTCGCAATCATCGATTGATTCAGCAAATTTCTTACTGGTGTAATGCGTGCCCTGATCTGAGTGAAATAACACACCACTTGGTTT